>JAUSKU010000048.1 GCA_030646755.1 Deltaproteobacteria bacterium | reverse complement strand
GGAAATATGGTCTGTTGTATCATCTCTTTAACCCTCCTGGATTTTTGGTTTCACCACACAGGTGAGGATTATACCTCACTGAAACCTTGGATCCAAGAGGGTTTTTGCGTTTTATGGGGCAGCTAACGCGGAATTTGGGTGATTTTGTCGTTGACATATCTCCCCTGTTTTCCTAATATAGCCACTTATGAAAACACTTTCCGCTAAAGACAGGATCATATTTGCCTTAGATGTATCAACCATCGGAGAAGCGGAGAAATATATAGACCTCCTGAAAGACCATGTCGGGATGTTCAAGATAGGGCTTCAACTGTTCGTTGGAGAAGGCCCGAAGGTCATAGATGCTGTCCTGTCCCGCTCCTCTCAGGCGAAGATATTCCTCGATATGAAGTTCCACGACATACCTGAGACGGTCAAGGGCGCCATAAAATCGGCTAACTTGCACGGCGTGGAGTTCATTACAGTCCACTGCGACGAAGGGAAGGGACTCCTTAAGGCCGCTGTCGAGAGCGCGGGGAATGTCAATATCCTTGGGGTCACGGTCCTCACCAGCATCTCAAAGGACGACCTAGAGGACATCGGGATAACAGAGGAACTCAGGGACCCTTCCAAGCTTGTCCTTCACAGGGCAAGGATAGCAAAGGCCGCCGGATGTTATGGGGTAGTATGCTCAGGGGAAGAGGTAGGGGCAGTGAAAAAGGAGTTCGGGGACACCCTGATAACAGTAACGCCTGGGATAAGGCTTGCTGGTGAGGGAATAAAGGACGACGACCAGAAGCGGATAGTCACTCCTTACAAAGCCATTTACGACGGGGCCGATTATATTGTCGTGGGAAGGCCCATAAAAACCTCTCCAGATCCTGTTAAGACAGCAACGGACATTGCAAAAGAGATTGACCGGGCGTTGAGAGAACGGTAGGGGCGGGTTTCAAACCCGCCCCTACAATCACCCCTTCTTATGCACCAGATCACTTGTGGTCTTTATGGTGCCGTCTGCATCTATATAAAACTCTCCGCCATACGGGTCTATGGGAATCTCCCTGATGGCACCATCTCTTACTAAATCATCAAGCTTCAATGGACGTTTGCCAAATCTCTCCTCATAAGCAGTTACCGCCCTCTCCAGGAAGAGGATCTTCTTCAGGGCATTCAGGCGCTCTTCATAGCTCTTCCTGATGGTCTCGTCCTCTGTCTTCTTAATTATCTCCTGCAAGAATATAACGGCATTTTCAGTCTTCCTCCCCTTATATGACAGGCGGGCAGCAAGGGCCGGCAATAATGAACTGGAGCCAGGTCTCCTGGACGCCTCCATGAGGTACGAAGCGGCCTTTTCATTGTCATGAAGGAAATAAAACTGATTGAATCCCAGATAGAACGGTATGCTCCAGTCCCAGGACCTGTAAGATAAAGCCTTTTCAAGGAGGGTATTGACCTCCTTAACCTTTTTGGCCCAGGGCAGATTCATGGCTCCCAGATAGTATGGGTCCAGAAAATAAGGGTCCAGGTCAGTTGCCAGATCTATGCTTTTGTAAAACCAGTCCCACTCCTCGTCCGAAAGCTCCTCTTCCTTTATGAGCTTCCCCCCATAATATGTCATTACCCTTGAAAATATGG
This sequence comes from Deltaproteobacteria bacterium, assembly GCA_030646755.1. Lineage (GTDB taxonomy): Bacteria > Desulfobacterota > JAENJC01 > JAENJC01 > JAENJC01 > JAUSKU01. The sequence continues at coordinate 21,177 of JAUSKU010000048.1, read as the reverse complement.
CATCCGAAAGGAGTCCTTTGAATTCCAGGGCAACAATCCTGGCGACGGGTGAGGGTATTACAGGGCTTATGCCCTCCTCCTGGCGAAGGGCGACTCTTTCCTGGGCAACCTTGGGAACGGCAAAGGCATTTCCGATAAATGCAAGAGATATGATAAGTAAGGTGACAAGCAGGGGTCGCATTACGGGAACTCTCTCCTTCTGAATGCCAGTGTCCCTATGGAAACCACTATCGCCATATAGGATATAGCATAAAGGACTGTCCAGATTATATAAGAGGAGCTTATAGGCAGGCCGTGGGCAGCCTGGATCTTCAGGTCAAATGCAGAAAGATTCGGGAACAGATAGTACGCCGCCTCTACCATAAACGAAAGGACCGGGCTTATCTTGACCTTCTCTATACCTGATACCAGAAGCACCCTTACAGCCTCTGTAGACTGGCCTATTATGTAAGTCCCCAGGGAGAGCACCAGGGTTATAAATGAATTCGAGGTAAAGGATGAAAACAGGGTGATAATGGAAGAGATGATACAGAGCTTGATAAATATGTAGACTACAGCTATAAAAAATATCCGCCAGTCAAATCCAGCCTCCGGGTAGTAATAGATCCTCTTGCTTATAGCTACAGGTATGGCTGACAAGAGGCCGAGAAAAAAAGTAATGATAAAAGCCAACAATACGATGCCGAAGAACTTTCCCACCAGATATTGCTGCCGGGACACAGGACGGGAGATGACCATATATATCGTTCTTTTATCAAGGTCCTTGGCAAAGAGGTTCACTCCCACGAATAGAAGGGTAAGAAGGCCCGCAAATGAAACTGTAGAGAGACTTAAATCAACAGCTACCTTTACTATGTCGCGCATAAAAAGGTTAGTTATAACTGTTGCTGCCGCAAAGAGAAGAAGGGCGATTATAACTATTCCGAATATGACCCTGTTCTTTATTCCCTCTTTAAAGGTTATGGAAGCCACTGACCAGATTGGGGTCATCTTTGTATACCTCCAGCCTTTTCTACTTCCTCAATAAAAATGTCCTCAAGGCGGCCGGAAATATTTTCAGACCTAAGATCTATTCCCCTGACAAGGGTTCCGTTGACGAGGATCCCAACCCTATCGCAGACCCTTTCTACATCTTCAAGGATATGGGAACTGAAAAATACGGTTTTCCCTTCCGATTTCAGCTCAAGTATAAGGTCTATAAACTGCCTGCGGCCAATGGGGTCAAGCCCTGTCATAGGTTCGTCAAGTATTACAATCTTTGGATCATGTACCAGCGCAAGGGCGAGACCGACCCTCTGGACCATCCCCTTTGAATAGTTTCTTATCTCCCTCTTCCTTTCATTCCACAGGCCGACTGTATTCAAAAGAGACTCAGTCCTTTCTTTGATATGCGTCGAGTCCATCCCCGAAGTCTTCCCGGCAAACTTGAGAAGCTCGACAGGGTTCAGGTAGTCATAAAAATAGGGGTTTTCCGGCAGATAACCTACAAACCTTCTTACTTCCTTATCCTTCACATCCTTTCCCATTATTTCCACTTTCCCAGAGGTGGGAAAGATAAGGTTCAAAAGGATCTTTAAAGACGTCGATTTCCCTGCTCCGTTGGGGCCCAGAAAACCGAATACCTCACCCTCGTTAACAGAGAGGGAAAAGTCCTTCAGGGCCGTCTTCTTCTTCCTGAACCCAATCTTATAATCCTTTGTGACCCTGTCAAATATAATAACGGGCATCAGCAGTCTTGCCTCCGATTCCTTAGCGTTGTCAATCTATCAAATGTCTCATCAAACAGTATTACGAATATAGCCATAAACCCAACGGAAGCGAGATACACCCTGTGCTCAAAAATGACATCAACGATGGGAACAAAACTGGATGTCGGGGACAATATAACAAAGAACCATAAAATGAAAAACGAAATAAAACGGCCATGATTCGTGATGCGTGACACGGGCTTAATGAAAAGATAGATGGCTGTTGAAAGAATCGCGAGTATGCCGCTAAACGACATGAATGTCCGAAGCTCAAAAAGGGTCTTGGAAATCGGATAGTCATAGTCAAGGTTCTGTTTGAACGGCAGGATCAGGAGCCTCAGATATGTCATTATTACGTTAAACTGCGTGTAAAGATATTGGAGAGGGCTGATCTGCTTTACTGCAAACCCTGCAGATGCTTCACTTACGTCATTAAAGCCGCTCCCTGTAATGGCGCCGACTGCACTTGATGGGACCATCGTCTTTGATGCTAAATAAACCAGAAGAAAGCCAAGTATCATGTAAAGAGGCCATCTTCTAAGCATAGTCTTAATATTGCCACCGCTTACAAAATAAAGGTCATATAGGAAAATTATAGCAGGGAGTGTTATCGCTATCTCCTTGGACTTAAAGCCAAGGAAGTAAGCCAGAACAACGCCGCTGTAAAGGATTATTGCTGAGACCGCCTTTTTTGCGCTTGCTCCCTTTATAAATAAAAGCAGGGCCAAAAGGTAAAAGAGACTGGCAAGGGACTCCATCCTCTGAACGATGTAAGTAACGGCCTGGGTATGTACCGGGTGCACGGCAAAGAGAAGGGCCGTATAGAGTGGCACCTTGCTGGCCTGATCCGCATGCAATGTTCTCTTAAGGGTAAGAGATATCAGGAAATAAACCAGTATCCCGTTAATGATATGAATTATGATATTTACAAGATGATATCCGAATACATTCAGGCCTCCCACGGCGTAATTCAGGGCAAATGATGCATCAGCTATTCCCCGCTGGCCCATTAACAACTCAGGGAGATATTTGAGGTCCTTTATCTTCGGATTTTCAACGATCTGCGGAACATCATCCAGGTGGAAAGATGCATGAAAGGTGTTGGAATAGACAAGAAAAGCGGCTACAGCAATCAGGCCTATAGCCAGTATATGTTTTTTTGCTATCTCAGTCATCTGATCTTTCTGCATCGAACCTTTTTTTCTCAATCAAGGCCTTAAGCAGGCCGATCTCCTGGGCCAGCTTCTTATTCTTTTCGCTGAGGCTGGATATAATAACAGAAAAATGAAGGACTATCAAAAGGAGAAAAATGAAGGCTATTAGAAAAAGGAGAGAAGGTGGATATGCAACCCCAACTAATTGAGCCATCTTGTCCAGGAGCCCTCTCCATATAGAAAGAAACAGCAAAACGCCAGAAGAGGCGAGCCAAAGGAGCGAATACTGCTCCTTAAGCCTTCCGCGCCGTATAAGGTCTACAATGGCTATAAGAATGCTCAAGCTGAATGTTATGGCGATGACCTGAACTGACTGCATATCTCTACCTCTCAACCTTTTTTAGCAGGTCTACGAAAACTGCCAGCAAGACCTTCACCATATAATAAAGGGCCTTGGGGTATGTTATCGAAGACTTCCCCCAGAGCCTTGCCTCCATTCTCACCGGAACCTCCGTGATCCTAAAACCGGCCTTTCGAAGGAGGACTATTGCTTCTACTTCCGGGTAGTCTTCAGGATAGTTCCTGGCAAGAAAGGTTATTGCTTCTTTGCTTAAAGCCCTGAAGCCGGAAGTCGGGTCTGTCACCCTCTGCCATGTTATCACAGACAATATCAGAGAGAATATCCTTATCCCGATGCTGCGCGCAAGAGAAGGAACATAATCCCCTTCGCCAAGAAACCTCGACCCAATAACAACATCGGTCTTTCCTTCAAACAAAGGCGCTATAAGGCGATCTATCTGGTGGGCAGGATGCTGCCCATCTCCATCCACCTGAATGGCTATATCATATCCCAGCATATCTGCATACCTGTAACCTGTCTGCATTGCCGCTCCTATCCCCATGTTATAGGGAAGGTCAATAATCGAAGAACTGAGCCCCTTGGCGATACAACTTGTTGCGTCCGTAGATCCGTCGTTTATGACAACAATATCTGCATACGGGACATCCCTTCTGACGGCGGATATGACTCCCTCGATATTTGCTCCCTCATTATAGGCCGGTATGATTACTAATATCTTATTCACAACTGCCCCGTGGTATTATAAAACCCATTTTACTCGCTTACTACCTCTGCTGCTGAAAGTCTGTACTCTCTTAACAATTTTCTAACTTCGTTGATTGAAATTACCCTCCTTTTTTGAATAGCAGCTCTCTTTTTCCATATCATCGGGGTACCCCATAAAGCAGACAAACAGGCCTTTATTAAAACAACCAGAATCCTTATTATCGATACCTCTTTTACATAACTTGAAGTTGCTCCCGTACCTTTTGCTGCATGAAGTAACTGAACTGTCCAACGCAATAAAGTGTAAAAAGGCATTAAAACAACCATTGACGCTGGGAAATTTTTAATAGCAACCCATATATGATTACGCTCTACAAGGAATGCCTTTATCTCGGAATATGTCCCGGTTGAGCCGGAATAATGATGGTATACAACGGCATCAGGCACAGAAACCGCCTTCCATCCGGCAAGCCTTCCCCGCAGACCGAGGTCTGTATCTTCGCAGTAAGCAAATAAATCCTCGTCAAAAAGCCCAACATCATCTAGCATATCCTTGCGGTAAAGGGCGCTGCATGCGCTTGGGAAGAGTATTCCCTCCACTTTATCAAACTGGCCTTTATCTTCCTTACCTCTTCCTCTGCCCCTGGCAATTCCATCTTTGTAAATAAGAAGGCCGCCTACAGAGTCTATCTTGGCGGGTTCTTTCATGGAAAGGATCTTCGGCGCCCACATCCCCACATGGTTTTCAGATGATTCTGCTACATTGACAAGATTGCTAAGCCATTCTTTATCTACGACTGTATCGTTGTTCAGTGTGGCAATATATTTGCCTTTAGCAGCCCTTATCCCCTGGTTATTTCCCTTTGCAAAACCAAGATTTTCTTTATTTTCTATAATAATAACATCTGGGAAGTGCAATCTCACAAACTCTACGGACCAGTCTGTAGAACCGTTGTCAACCAGAATTACTTCAAACTGCTGAAAGGTCTGAGAAAAAACCGAAGAGAGGTTCCTCTCAAGAAACATTTTTCCGTTCCAGTTAACTATAATTATAGATACCATAGGTAGAAACGATGTCATATCAGTTCACAGAATAAATCACCTGCCGCACAATTCTTCGTAAACCTTTATTCTCCGCTCTATGAGAACAATGTCACTGAAATTTTTTCTTGCAAGAATTTTACCGTTAAGCCCGATTTTCTTGCGTAGATCGGCGTCATTCAAAAGCAGTAACACCTTCTCTGCAAAATCCGAAGGGGCATCCGCCACAAACAGATCACTGCCGGATGCTCCTCCTATACCCTCATTCCCTATAGATGAAGTAACTACAGGCAATCCGTAGGCCATAGCCTGCAAATTTTTGGCTATTATACCACCACCAACAAGCAGTGGAGAAACAAAAACCGCAGCCCTTGAAAAATAATATCCCATATCCTCAACAAAACCGGTAATTATGAGATTTTCATCCTTTTCAGCCAGCTTTCTAAGTATATCCGGAGGGTTGTTCCCTACAATATAGAATTTTACTTCCGGGGTCTTTTCTCTTATCCGGGGCAATATCTTTTCATAAAAGTACAATACAGCGTCAACATTCACATCCCTGTGCATGGCCCCTGCAAAGAGCAGTGCCTTGGGTTCCCTCTCAATCCTATCATCAACCCCAAAGTTTAAGTTTAAAAGATTAGGCAGTACCTCTGCGTTTATGGTTTTATCAAGAGAGAGGAGGAGTTGCTTGTCAACCTCAGACATGACAAAAACCCTATCAAATTTTCTTGATATAAACCGTTCACACCATTGAATAGACTTAAATTTCAAAAGGTTAAAAACCTTTTCTATAAGACCTCTCGATGCGTCAAGCCTTCTCTTTGCAGGTTTTGATATGACATCATGAGCCACGATTACACTGGGAATTCGAGGTCTTCTGACCGCTATGCCAGTCTCAATAAACTCCACCTGCACCATATCGAAGTCATTTTTTTTCATTAGACGGTTTGCCTTTAACCCCAGCATTATGTATGAGCATATTATAGGGATAAAGGCCCTCGAAGCCGGTGTCTTAAATAGATATAGATTGACCTCTTTGCAGAAAGGCCTTATATCTTCAACGTATGAAAGTTCAGACGGTTCAACCCTTGAAAGCAGGTAAATCTCATGACTTTTCGACAGCGCCTTGATACTTTCAAAGACAGACATCCCTCCGGCATGAGGCACATTAGGATAGGACAAAAAAGGGGTAACAATTAGTATCTTCAATAAATGCAATTCCTCGCGATATAGTCTTCATCTGGAAATTATATAGGCTCTGCTCTATCAATAAAGTTTATTGTAAGCCTTTCCGAATACTGGGCTTTTCTTAAATAATCCAACAGTTCCCTTAAGCACTTTATGAGATATCTTAAATAAAAAGCGAATTGAAGAAGATGGTTGAGATGTGGTTACAAAGTATCTGTCCTGTGCTAAGTGTTTTATGCGTGCCAATGAAAAACCAAACCACATCATTATAACCAATCTTTTGGTTTTCATAGTCGTCTTTGAACGCAATACGTGTTCAGAAAGGTATCTAAACCTGGAATAATAGAATGCCTCCATCTGGTCGGCAAGAAACATTAAATCTTCCGGAGGGACAGAAGATATGGATATGGGAAGACCGCCAAAATATCTGTAGCTGTTAAATCTTTTCCAATTATATTTGATATCCTCGGACACATATTGATAGATAGGGCTGCCTGGAAGAGGGGAACAGATAAAAACTGGAGCAAATGTCGGGTTCACTTCACACATAAGGTTATAAGTATCTCTTATAGTATCAACTGTGTCCAGTCTGTGATTAATCATGTTAAAGGCATAGGTCATAAGACCTGCGGCCTTTGCCAAGTCAAAGGTATTCTTTATATCCTCATTAGTCATCTTCCTGCTTATATCTTCTCTCACTTTCGCATTCCCTGACTCCAATCCAAATGCAATAATATAACAACCACTCTCTTTCATGGCTGAAAGAAGTTCATAGTCAACAGTCCCCACTTTGCCCAAGCATCGCCATGGGAACCTTAGTCCCCTCTTTCCAAACTCCTCAAAGAGCTCGTAGAGCCATGCCCGCTTGGCCGTGAAAAGCTCGTCATGAAACATGACCTCATCATAGCCAAATCTCTCAAACATATATTCGATCTCATCCACCACATTCTTTGGACTTCTCCTCCTGAATGCAGAGCCGTAAACAGCTTTGTTGCAATAAGCGCAACTGAAAGGACAGCCCCGTGAGGCTGTAAGGTTCAGTATTTTTTTGCCGGCCTCTATCCCTTCTGATTGATATGCATATTTTTCTATGAGATCGTTGGCAGGGAAAGGTAGAGTATCCAGGTCCTGGACATAAGGTCTTGGCCCTGTGTGAACAATAGTCCCGTTAGTCCGGTAGTAGATCCCCTGAACTTGATCCAGATTTGTTCCCTTTTCAATAGCCTTGATAAGCTCAATGATGGTTATATCCCCTTCTCCATATACAAGAATGTCTGCCTCAGGACAGTCCGACAGAGTCCTGTCCGGTAGGGCTGTTGCATGATGACCTCCGATTATAATCCTTATATGAGGGAAATCTCCTTTAAGGCCTTTTATATACTGCAAGGTTTGGGGTAGACCAAAGGTATAAAGACTGAAACCAACCAGATCAGGAGAAAAGGTTTTTATATAATCAGTTGAAGGATAGTTAAGTTTATTCTCCTTCGCCCCTTGATCATAGATATCAACCTCATGATCAGATTTTTTTAATGATGCAGCAAGGTAGAGGATTCCAAGAGGCGGGTTTTGATTAAAATCTATACCATTGGATTGATTAATAAGAAGTATCTTCATTTTATGAGTCTTTCCTTCCTGAAATGGCTAATCATGAAGCCAAGTTGCAGCATAGCGATAAATGGGAACGGTCAACCGTGCTTATACATTTTCTTCAGTTGATACAACAGATCAAGCTCCTTAAAATTACAGGTAAACAATCTGCACGGCTCTTTGCAACTTCTAATTTGCTCTCTTTGATTCTGCGCCTTTTCTGAATGCCAGAGCGCTTTAGGATCCGCATCTAAGAGATTTCCCATAGGCTCCATCATGGAGCATATCCTTACATTCCCGAAAGGGTCAATGACGAAATTTTTTGGACCTATCTTGCAAGGGTATCTGATAATCTGAGGGTCTTCAGGATTCTGCAAATATCTGACCATATAAGCCATGTGTTTAGGCATATTATTTATCGGATACCCATTTCCCCTCATAAGCGCAAGACGATCGAAAACCTCCTTTATAACCGCCGGTTCTCTGCCAAGGGTCTTATAAAATGTGCCGGGCGGCAGCTTTTTTGGGTTCCCATTCTCATCAAGGATTGGGATGGCACTTGTGGGCATTACAGGCTGATAATTTATGCTGTCCAACCCCTCTTTGTTAACAAATTCCGCAAGACCAACCAGGTCATGAATATTTTCAGACATTACGGTTGCGGCTATATTCAGCTTCATTTTTCCTCTTTCCCTGAGATTCTCTATGGCCCTCATAACCTCATCAAAACTGCCAGCTGTTCCCCTTGTCTTATTATGTGTTTCAGGGTTCATGCTGTTTAATGAAAGTGTCAACCCGAAAAGCCCCGAAGAAACTATTCTTTTGGCAAGGGTCTTATCTATAAGCGATCCGTTGGAAACGACAGATACAGGTATCCCAAGTTCCGAAGCAAACTTTATCACCTCAATCAAATCTTCCCTTAGAAACGGTTCTCCGCCGCTAAAAAAAAGATTGTATGTTCCTATCCAGTTTTTTAATTTCGAGATAGCAACTTTCCAATCTTCAAGACCAAGCTCATTTCTATCCTCAATGGTCGTCCAGCGAAAGCATGTCGGGCACTTGAGATTGCAGTTGTAGGTAATTTCGCAAAAAACCTCCAGAGGCTTAAGCGGAGAGTGTTTGAACTTATAAGCACTAACAAGCCCCTCCACAAGATATTTCTCAACATATCTGCATCCGACCCTTATTCTCTGCCAGTTTATTCTATCATGCGGCATCTTGCGACATCTCCTTATCAGTCCCTTTTGGTGTCAGGTTACAAAGGTTTTTGGGCCACAATGAGTATGCCGGCTGCGAGTATCTTCTTTGAGATAGAGTTCAGAATAAATGCCGTGCTGTTTCCGACAATATTCAAATCGGGGGGCTTCATTTTGTCCCTTAATAGGGGGAACTCCGACCAAAAAACCATGGATCTCGAATTATCATTATAATCGTCCGTGCCAATTTCAACGATTTCAAAACCAGCCTTCTTCACCATCTCGCATACCTCGTCCTCGGAATAACGGTACTCGGCAAAGTACGTCTTTCCGTGCCTCAGCCTATGCGCAAAAAGGTAGAGAGAACGCAGAGGATGGGCCACAAGCTTTCTGAATATATTATTAAACGGCACAGTCAATATCAGTATTCCTCCTGGCCTGAGGACCCTTAGCGCTTCCTTAAGGGGGTGTTCCACACCATCTTCAAAATGTTCAATTACGCCAAGCGAAATATAGGCTCCAAGAGAACTGTCTTGAAAAGGCAAAAGGCATATGTCCCCGCTCTGAACAGGCAGGCTTGGCATATCTTTTTTTATGCGGGATATAATACGCTCGTCATGTTCTATCCCCTGGACATCAAACCCTTTATCCCTCAGATAAATGACCCATGTGCCTGGACCGCATCCGGCCTCTAATATCGGTTCTCCTTTAGTCAGGTACTTAAAAAAATAATCATTTATCCTGCGTTGTTGACAAACCGATACTTCGTCCTCGGTTTTAACCTCGTTCCACATATAGGCCTGCTGTTCGGGAATATCCCTTGTTGTATATATCTTCTTCATCGGTAATTACTTAACGTCTGTTAAAGCCTCCCCTTCAACCTTCTATAACTGAACAAAATGCCGGCAAGTCCGCTCTTCTGAAGCAAGAGACTTGCTGTCGTAACCCAGTACCTGTACAAAAGGTTCACCACAGCAGCTAAAAGCCACACCCCGTTAGCACGCATAATTCTATAAGTCTCGCGATGGGCAAGATAGATATGCTTTGTGCTCGCCCCTCCCAGTCTCAGGACAGTAAGTTTCTCGTCCAGAAAGAGAGGATTATAAAAATGTGCAGCCCTTAACAGATAATCATAGTCCATGCTTATTTTATACTCTAACGAGAATAGACCAACCTTTTCATAGACTTCTCTGCACGCAAACACGGCCGGATGCGGAATGATCAATCTCTTTTTCATTTTTCCCATGGAAAAGGACTCTCCATATACAACTACAGCCTTTCCAGTTACAGGATCTATCCCTCTTACCTTGCCATAAAGCCATTTTATACCTCTATCTGACTCGAATATCTGCGCCACTCTCTCTATCACCATATTGTGCTCATAATAGTCATCCGAGTTTAATATGGCAATAATATCTCCTTTCGCAAGTTTCAACCCCTTGTTAAATGCATCCGATATCCCTTCATCCGGCTCCGAAATTATTATCGCATTAGGGTCCATCTCCCTCACAATAGCAATGGTCTTGTCAGTAGAGCCTCCGTCGATTATTATATGCTCTATATTGGGATAGGTCTGGGAAAGGACACTTCTTATATTGTCCCTTATATATATTTCGCTGTTTAGGGTAGGGGTGATAATTGAAACCAGTGGGATATCGATTTGTTGGCTCATGTTGTCACTAACTGCAAATCTATCGTTTCAAGGTCTTTTGTAATTGTTTTCACTGAGGTCTGCCGCTGATTATCTCTTTATACAAATCTTCGTATCTCTTCGCTACCTTCTCTATGGCAAACTCGTCTTCAACTTTCTTCCTTGCCCGTTGAGATAAACCCCTCCACCTCTCATCATCCTCCAGTACCCACTCTATCCCCCTCGCCAGCTCATTGGTCTCATACGGTTTTGCTAAATAACCGTTCTTTCCGTGTTCGATCATGTCAGGCAGACCGCCCTGATTGAAAGCGATACAAGGAGTCCCGCATGCCAGCGCCTCCATGACCGTATTAGGGAGGTTCTCCTGGATGGAAGGGAGAACAAAGAGATCCGCCGCAGAATAAAGGATCGCCAGACTTATTTCATCATTCAATTTACCCATGTACCTGGCCTTTATCCCGAGATCAGGAGTGTTTTCAGGCTCACGAGAGCCAAAGACTACCAACTCAGCTCTATCCCGCCACCCCTTTTCACTTAGCATCCGCAATACAGGCAAAAGGAAATGAAAACCCTTGTTTCTGTCAGATGTGCTGTCCATAGCCCCGAAAAGGATCAGCTTTTTATCTTGAGGCAGGGATAAGATGTTACGAGCCGTACTTTTATCAATAGGCTTGAAGATTTGTATATCCAGGCCGTTCGGTATCACCTTGACCCTTGTATCACGGAACAATGAACTCGACCTTGCGCATTCGGCCAGCCAGCGGCTTGGAGCAACAACAGTCAGATTTAAACCTTTCCAGGCCCTCTGTTTGCGCCGCCAGATTTTCCTTGAAAGGTCGTTTTCCTTTGTCGAGGCCAAGGTCGGGCATGCCCCGCACATCTGCCGGTATCTCGTGCATTCAAAAGGTATATGACACCCGCCTGTAAATGCCCATGAATCATGGAGGGTCCAAATAATCGGCTTTTTAAGCCTTTTCAAGGATTCTACTTTCATGAATCCGGCGGCTATCCAGTGAAGGTGGACAATATCCGGATCATATTCTCTTACTCTCACAAAAACCCTGTCAGGGATGGTAGCAGGGGAGAAGATGATCTTCTTCCTCTCAGGGTATAAGACAAGCGGTATGTTATCTATAAACGGCCGTGACATGGCCAGCCCCTTCCGCCATATGGGAGGTGGCCCTGACACGCTCCTGTCGTCGCCGGTCTTTAACTGGACCAACATCCTGGAGTCAACGTCAATCGCCTGTAATCCCTTATGGAGCCGGTAGGCGGCAATCGCTGCGCCGCCACCTGAGTCGAATGTATTGAGAAGCAGTGCTTTCATTCTCCACCAGGCTTTCGATAGACAGCCGTGACCGAATGACCGCGAGGGCGAAGATTCCTATCGCTAAGGACAAGACCATAATATCGCCCCACAGCCGTTGCAAATCTGCCGAGGGTACGGCCCAGGAGGCTTGTATCGATAAGCCTTTGAGACCTCCTTAAAGCGGCATTCAGCGCGTTCAGTGTAAGGGTTGCCGCATACCAGTCCTTGTGGATATCGGCGAGTATCTCATGGTCAAGCTCGACCATGTCAAGGCCAAACATTTCTGATATGGCGCCCAGACACCTGTCTGACCACCATGTTACATGGTGCGGCGGCATGTTCAGGATGCCGTTTGTTACCCTCGACACAAATGAATCGGCACTTGGGACAGAGATAATCAGCAGGCCGCCAGGCTTAAGGCACTCTACAGAGTCTTTCAGAAAGCCGTTTACGTCGGCCACATGCTCCAGGACCTGAAAGGAACAGACCACATTGTACTTCCGGCCGTTCGTCTTCGCGTGATCCTGAATGGTTTCTTTGATTATATGAAAGCCTTCCTCTTGCGCCCTCGATCTTGCCTTTCCGCTGAACTCAATACCCGTATAATCCCCTGCCATGATTTTCTTTGCAAAGGCCCCCCTGCCGCAGCCGATCTCCAGAACGCTGTCTCCTTCCGCAATGAATCGAGCTGCAAAATTATACTCGTCCTTCTCTTGAAGATAGTACCAGTCGAACCTCTGCAACTGCTCGTAGAATGCCTCCGAGCCTGTTATCGTCGGAAAGAAAAACCTGAGATCGCACTCTCCGCACTGGTAAAAACTTATTTCTTTATGCCCTTCAAATTCTTCCCGTATGGATTCGCTGAGCATCTTCCCATAAAGTCCAGCCAGTTCAGATACCGAAATCCTTTCGCTCACCTCGACATTTTCGGCATGACACAATAGGCATCTGACAATCATCTTCGCACCATATCCACAGCCCCTCGTATTCCATTTATTACTCGCAGAGAAAAGGTTGTCCTCGGCAAAAATATGTTTCTTTCAGTAAATGAATCCGCTATGGAATCGCGCACGACAAGAGGGGAATGTGCAAGTGGAAAGTTCATCGCCTCCGTCTTCATGTTTGCAAACCTGCTCTCTCCTTTTGTATGCGTTGCCTCGTGCCCAAAACCGATATTAGATACCAGATTCACGCTTGGCAGGATGCTCAGCCCGCTCTGAACCCAGCAGGCGAAGGTCCACTGGTAATCCCACGTATCGATCTCACCCCTATAAACTTTTTCAAACACAGTTGTCCAGTAATGGACAGAATCGTCATCACTGTGCAAATCGCTCAGCCATTTCCCGTCGCGTATTTCCGGCCACAATTTCATATCGACGTCATAATGTCTCCAGGCCCAACGCCAGGATGCCCAGCCCCATACATGGTTATAGCGTGAAAAATAGTAGCTATATCCGGTCCTCTTCCTGCCGAACTGAAAGTTGTTTCCGCTTATAACCATAACACGCTTATCATCCCTGTATCTTTCGAGCAGCTCCTCACAAAACCGGAAAAAGGTCGGATGAGGAACGCAGTCATCCTCCAGGATTATGGCCTCTTCAACGACATCAAATACCCAATTAAGGCCGCTCGACACCCTATGCTTGCATCCGAGGTTGACATCGGAATAATTAGTAAATACTTCGCAAGGCCAATCCACCCGGTCAATAACCGCGCGAGCAGCTGCACACTTTTCCACTTCTCCTGGCCGGTCTGGTCGTGGACCGTCTGCTATCACCATAAGCTTGGGCGGTTTCGCTCTTCGGATCTCCTCAAAGACCGTGGCTGTCGCTTCAGGACGATTAAAAATGATGAAAACAACAGGGGTTTTTAGATCCCAACCTTGCATCAATAAATCCTTTCAGTTAAAGCGATTTTTTCCATAAAATGAAGTCATCCCTTTTTATCAATTATTCGCCCTGAGCGATTCAAAATAATCGATAAGCACTCCTATCTGGATAAATACCGGAGCAAATGAATAATATATTCTTCTTTTGAAAGGAATGCTTTCAAAAGAAAACATCTTAATAATTGCCTTCACAGAAACATATCCAATGTTTACAATAAGTGTCAATAGTGACTGTCTTTTATTAAACGTCATTGTCATGCAACGACCTATCGAATAATTAGACAACAGGAGCCATTTCAGGTTTAGCTTGTACTCCGCGATTAGATGCCTGACTTTCATCTTTGGTACATAATAAATTGGAACTTTGACGGCTGCTAAATCAAGAAAAAATCTTGTTTCCTCTCCATATGAAATTGTATTTCCTTTCATCCCTAAATTTATATTAAATCCGCCTCTTGAAGAAAGAAGGTCCTTTCTAATCACCATATTTGACCCGGTAATCCATTCGTGCCCAACTCTTATAGGACGCTCTTCGTCCCCAAGATCCAAACTCCCGTATTCCGGCGGAAACCAGTCAGCTATATCAACCAGACTAAAAGCATCATAAGAACCGCCAAAAACTTTTATATCGGGATGACGTTCAATGAATGACTTCATCTGTAAAATCCAGTCTGGATAAGCCTTTGCATCGTCATCAATATACGCCACATATTCGCCGCGCCCCTCCATGTATCCACGGTTACGTGCATGACTAAGACCTTGCCTCGTCTCACTTACTACTCGGAAGTTTGTATGGATTGCCGCATAACCTTCGGCAGTCTCAAGTGTGTTGTCGGTTGAGTTGTTGTTGACCACTATGACTTCGTACAAGGATTTGTCCAATGTCTGCTCTGCAAGAGACCGAAGGCAACCTGACAACAGATCGGCGCGATTGTAAGTACAAACAACAACTGAAATAAGGGGAGTTAAGCTATTTTCCCGCATGCTGCACCTTGAACTTATTTATCGCTTCTTTATAAAAATCTATTAATTGACCAACCCTGTCTTCACGCTTAATATCCTCAATATGAGAAATTATCCTTAGCCTCATTGACTCTCTTTGCTCGCTGGTCAGATTCAAGAATTTTTCAATAGCACCTTTTATGCTTTCGACATCTGCATTCTTTGCCAGAAACCCCGTCTCTCCATCCACAATCATTTCATCCAGACTCGATTCATATGTTCCAATTACCGGCTTCCCAAACATCTGCGCCTCAAGGCAGACATTCGGATAGTTGTCAACCCTTGAAGGGATTAAAATCGCCTCAGCATTTGCTACAAAGGGGTAAAGATGTGCCTTTTGCAGGGCTGGATGATAAAAAAGCCTTTCCCTGTATTTTTCGCAACTTTCAAGAATATGCGAAAAAACCTTTTTACCTCCGGACATACCATCGTCTCTCCCGATGAACACAACGGCAAGGTCGCCATACCTTTCAAAAATAGTCGGCAGCACATCTGCCAACAGATCAACCCCCTTTATCCTGCTCAGTGTCCCGAAAAATAGGAGATAAGGGAAACCAGGTTTATGAGCATTGAAAAATGAATAATCAAGAATTGGCTCTTGTATATCCATAGAGGTACGGATAACTGCCGGTTCACATCCTGTAACTTTAAAGAAGATGTTTGAGACAAACCGGCTTGGCGCGAAACTCGCGGCTGCATCCGCAACCTGCCGGATCTCAAGCCAGTCACTCAGGTATTCACCAAAGCTCCTTTTTCTGCCATAAGCCGCCCGCACTACTGGCGAATAACTGGATATTCTGCAAACTATCGGCACCTTACCGTTTTTCAACAATGCGTATCCTGGTGCCATATAACTTGAGGCCTGGACAATATCAAAAGGCTTTTTTTTATGAATCTCCCAATACTTCTTGGCAACTCTTCTGGAAGATATAAGCTGATTCAAAACCTGTATCAGCCCTGTAAAAGGAAAGATGGACAACATCTGGAGCCAAAAAACTTTGCGTTTTACTTCGCATACCGTAACCATTTCATCCTGCCAAATAGTATCGCGGTCAGCGACGACAAATACCCATACATCACAACCACGCAACGATAACGCCTTGGCAGTTTTTTTTATATAATTGGCAAGCCCTCCGTCAGCGCTGGTCTTGGTGACATATTCAGGGGTCAGGAAAACAACTCTCATGTACCTTTCCTATAAACGGCAAGTATATTTCTGTCATGGCAACTTTTACCAGGACAGAAAGTCAAATGACTCTCCATACCGATGGAATCTCTTAAATCATGAACAGTCAACCCTACTTTATTATTTTTAAAATCCTTTGACTCTTTATTGTGCTCAAGAATGATGAGATTATCCGTCATGAGCAGGGCCTTTCCGGCTATATCAAAAAAAATATTCATCGGCATCCCATGACCAACAAGCGTATGAAGCAAAATGGAAGAGAACCTGTGAGTGCAATCCAGCTTTTTGAAGTCTTCTACCAACAGATATTCGGTATTCGGAAGTTTTGACTCGCCGTTGTCCTGTTTAATCCATGAAGGCATATTTACAACTTCAATATTTTTAGTCCCTTTCAAAAAAGTTACGACCTTAGAAAAGCTTCTTGTATGTATTGACAGCTCCCTTTTAAAATTCTTTTGAGGCGATATCTCTCTGAATAATGGTATTGCTGTCCGTATGTCCTGAATCACTATCAAATCTATTTCAGGGAAATACGGTTCTTTTCTTGTCCCAAGGTCTGCAGAAGTCTCTATAACCTTCTTCAGTGCCGGATGCTTTTTCAAAAAATATTCACACAATAGGTTTGAAGCATAAAAAGTAATCGCGGAGTAACGATTTGAAATCAAAAGTGTTTCGTAGAAGTTAGCCACATCACCTAATATTTGATAAAGAGGAACACTTAAAAGAATATGTTGAACTCTCTGAAATGATTCTTCACTTCTGAGAAAACCGGTTCCGAAGGCCGAAGTAAATGGCCAATATTCGTAACTATTCCGAGAACAGCAGACGATAGTTGCGATATACGTGTCAATATCCCCTATGGTTGATGAATTAATCTTAAGACCTGCTTCAATCAAGGTCGTATCGAGACCATATGCCTTCACAAAAAGGTTATGATCAAACGTCAAATTTTCCCACAGTTTTTTTTCTAAGTCATAATAACCGTCATACTTGACACCACCGTGTACATAGTGCAAAGGATGGGCTTTGAAGTTTTCCAACAAGTCAATAGCTTTCGAATTGAAGCGAACCTTGAATAAATTTTGCAGGTATTCTATGCGATTACTGGAAGAACAAATCATTTTATAGATATAATCAAAATGACGGAGTTGAGCAAAATTATTATCAACCGATATCATTCTTGTTACTTTATGAAAAGAGGATATCTCTGCCAACACATGAAAGTAATGAGGATTTGCAATACCTATATAAACGCATCCATTATCGGCATCCTTGGTTTTAAGCCGGTAGCTATAGATATCGTTGCTTAAAAAATAAAAGCCTCTTTTTTCAGGCCCTTCAGCGTTATTAACTGTATAAAAAGACTCTTTCTCTCCGATGACCGTTTTAATCCCAGAGAATTTCAAATGTTTCATATTGATCATCTACCCATAATAAAGATGCTTAATAGCCGAGATACGATCAGAAAGCTTATGTCGTTCTTTTATAAGCTCCCTCCCTTTTTTTCTCACTTCAAGGTACCCTCCTGGATTTTTTCTGTAGTGTTCAACTTTATCTATAAAATCTGCTTTTTGAAAAATTAGAGCATTATTCTCATTGAAGCCCAAATCTTCCAAGTCCTTGCAAAATTGGCCAATTAGCAATGCACCGGCCGAGGCAATTTCAAAATATTTCGGAGTTACGAGATCGTATTTAGGATTTAATGAACCTGCTGCGACTATGGCATCAAACTGCCGGAGCCATTTATAGTAATCCTCGTCTATCAATTTTTTATTCTCAACTCCAGAAAGCTCATAATTCGTTACACAAGATTGCTGTCTACACCAATTTCTAACATCATATGCATCACTCGCCTTTCCGCCGAAAATAGCGACTTCATCTGATCGCACCACTATTTCTTGATCCGATATGAATTGGTCTGGGACAGCCCAAGGGAAATGGGCAAATTTGCTCTCTGGAAAATCTTTAAAATGATAGAAAAAAGGGCTCTTGTAAAAGGATAAAACATAATCGAAACCGTTACTTTCAAAGTACTTTCTTCTTATCTCGGGCTGATAGTGAGGATCGCTATACATAACTGCCTTAATGCATTCTATCCTTCTATCATAACTAATTTTTGGAGCCGCCCAACCGGGCTCACAAGACAAAATATACTTGAGCTTTTTCTTGTAAATTTCGTACTCCATCTGGGACGAAATAATAATAGGATTTAATTGTTGTACGATTGCGTTTACTAAGTATGGCGTATACGCACTTACCCATCTGTTTTTGAGATGAAACTTCCAATCAATCACTAGCCCAAAATCACTTCTCTTGCCGAAATTTTTAAAAAATGGACTCATATTTATGCCTGTCCTTCTGGAACCTTGTAAAGTCCTATCCAGGAATCACGAATATGAAACATTCTTCCCTTTAGTAGTCCATTTCTATAAAGTTTCTCAACGCCTAAGCACACAGAATTAATCCAATCATATTTTTTTGCCAAGGTTGGATTAAAATCATGCCATAAAATAAACGACCCGGGTCTCATATGCTTTAAAATCTTTCGTGTATCATTGTAAACAAAGTCTGCATCATGACAACCGTCTATAAATGCAACATCTATATAGCCTATGCTTGGCTCCCATTTGGCAGTGTTTGCATAGATCTGCGTTATATTGATTAATTTTTTCTCCCTGTATGCTATGCCAATCTTTTCTCTCTCAAGGGCTATAGTTGTAAGCTTTCCACCTTCCCCGGAAACAATCTCTTCAGGTGGTATATTGACCGTATAGATTCTTGATTCCGGAGCATTTACAGACATCAAGACTGTTGCCATACCGCTTGCAGTACCTATCTCAAGAGCAATCTTTGGTTTAGCGTTTCGCATCACAGTGGCAAGACTTTCTGCATCGCAGATGCGGCGCTCGTTTACGTCTTCGATATAATCAAAATTATATATATCTGGCCTGTCAAGTATAGGATCAGTTTTCCATCCAAAGACCTTTTTAAGCTCCTGGCAGTTGTTCAGTTCGATAACCGAGCGATCGAGGTTTGGAAAGTCGTCTTTAGATAGTATTTTTAGTAATCCTCCTCTTATACTCTCAATCATTTCCCCGCCTTATCAGTACGCCAATGTAGTATAGGTGCCAGTTTTCCACGAATCGGCTCGATTAGATATGCTTTATTGGCCTTACCTGTGCGCTCAACATTCAGGGGAATGACGATACCATCAGAAAAAAAGGTTCGAACATTGAAAATAGTTGCAAATATCCGTAGCTCATATTTCACCGGAGCGAGCATATCTGCCGGAATCACCGCCTTTGAAACATAGTGTCCCGGCACGACCGTCGGAATACCTTCATTATCTTCATCATGAAAACTGCGGAAAAGGAGAATATCCTGGTCATCGCACAGGTCAAAATATACCCTCAGACCAGTTGTCTTTTGAAAGACACTGTAGTGTATTTCTATTTCAAGAGGGCTTCCATTTTCTACATGCTGCTCAACCCGTTGACCGTTCTGTGTCAGGGCAATACCTTCAAGCTTAAAGACAGGATCCGGCGGGAGGTTCCGGATAATATCTTCCAGGCTCTCCGCATTCTGGATCTTATTTCCGCTTTGCAGATAGTATTCAACACCCTTTGATGAATTATTATCTGCGGCAACCTCTCCGGACTCAAGCACCAGAGCCCTGCTACATAACTGCCTTACAGCCGCCATATTATGGCTCACAAACAGCACCGTCTTCCCTTCTTTCCCAACCTCCCCCATCTTCCCCAAACACTTCTTCTGAAACTGAGCATCCCCAACTGCCAGCACTTCGTCAATTATGAGTATCTCCGGCTCAAGGTGCGCGGCTACTGCAAAGGCAAGCCTCACATACATACCGGAAGAATAGCGTTTTACAGGGGTATCGAGGAACTTCTCTATCTCTGCAAACGCAACTATCTCGTCAAACTTCTTCCTTATCTCTGCATTGCTCATGCCAAGAAGTGCGCCGTTTAGGAATATATTCTCTCTTCCCGTAAGCTCTGGGTGAAAACCAGTCCCCACCTCAAGGAGGCTTGCAACCCGCCCACGCATGGTAACCTTCCCTGAAGTTGGCTCGGTTATCCTGGAGAGTATCTTCAGTAGGGTACTCTTACCAGCCCCGTTCCTGCCTATGATGCCAACAACCTCACCTTCCTGAACCTCAAAGGATACGTCTTTCAAGGCCCACAGAGTAGAATCTATGTCAGAATCAGTATTAGGTGTCAGATTTGAGGTTTTAGATTTAAAGTGACGGAAAGGGACAGTTATGGCCTGCATAATCTCTTCGCGCAGGGAACCGTAGGCCTCCTTAGCGCCGATCTGGTAGAGCTTGGATAGGTTTTGGACTTCTATGATTGGTTTCATACTTCTTAACCGCAAAACTATTTTATCCACAGATGACACAGATTAAGCAGATAAAACCCAAAACTTGACTTCATTATTAGCTTTCTTAAAATACATCTCTGTCTTTAATAAGTCTCTAAACCATCTGTGAAAATCTGTGAACTCATGTTTCCGCATAGATTAAAACAATAAATCCGCCTCTTTCGAGGTACTTGTCAGGCATGTTTCTTTTTACCGAAGGAAAGTTCTCCTTCGTTGAACTTATGAATGAGCATGGAAATGAGTGATTGATAAGGCAAGCCTTCTTGCAATGCCTTTACTTGAATCTTTTTTAAGTCCCTTTCCATCATCCGAATGTTGATCCGCTTTTGTTTACTCAAGCTTTGCTTGGCATATTCCTGGTATTCTTTCTTTATTGATTTATTAAAATCAGAAACCCAATCCCCCTTTTCTAAGGAGTTCATAAGTTCTTTTTCTTCATCGTCAAGATATTTTAATTTATTCATCGCCAGCACCTCCCAGATATTTCTTAGTCGCTTTTCGATCCGGTATGATAGTTTTCAAAAATATTTTTTCGTCATCCTCTACAAATGGGACAGCATAAACATACCCGTTAATACTCACATAAAATACCATTTGGTTGGGATATTTCTTGGATTTGGGATGCTTTAAACGATCTAACAAATCCCCGTTTTCTATAGCCAATACCACTTCTTCAAATGATACCCCACGGAGATCCTTCAAAATCTCGTTTTTTTCGTCGTTCCAATCAAAATATTTCATTTGTATGCCTTTTGTATTC
>JAUSKU010000040.1 GCA_030646755.1 Deltaproteobacteria bacterium | reverse complement strand
CAAGGTTTGTTGTATCATCTTTCTACCCCCTCTTTGTGATATTGTGGTTTCACCTAACTGGTGAGGAGTATACCTCACTGAAACCCTTTATCCAAGAGGGGTTTTTGCGCTTTTGAGAGGGGAATGTCTATTTTAAGGTTTTGTAGGGTCAGTCGGACTCTTGGCTACGGCTTCAACTATGCCTTTTCCCACCAAATTTTCTAAATCCCTTTGGGCCGTCCGGCGTATGCAGGACGTCACAGACTGATATTCATTAACGGAAATTGTCCTGTTTCTTAATAGATATTTAATCGCCTCTTCCTGGCGGTCATTCAAGCCGACCACCTTGATCTTTTGAGGGGCAACGTCTTGCTTTATCAGTTGTTCTCCTTTTTGCTGAATTTCTGCCATCTGTGACTGTAAGCCGGTCACGAAATATTCAATCCAACTCGTCATGTCCATATCATTATTCCTGACTGATTGAATGGCCTTATAGTAACTGGGTCTGTCTTTATCGTAGTACTCGGAAATGCTGAACAGCCGCTTGAAATCGTAGCCGGTTTTATAGAGAATAAGCGTGGATAAAAGCCGCGCCGTCCTTCCATTGCCATCAATGAACGGATGAATGTGGACGAACTGAAACTGT
Source organism: Deltaproteobacteria bacterium (assembly GCA_030646755.1). Lineage (GTDB taxonomy): Bacteria > Desulfobacterota > JAENJC01 > JAENJC01 > JAENJC01 > JAUSKU01. The sequence goes on along the minus strand of JAUSKU010000040.1, from coordinate 21,461 downwards.
GCGATTCCTGCGATAAGAGGAGGGGACAGGTCTTCAACCTCATTGAGCCAGTCCGCAAATTCCTGCATAAGGTGCGGCACTTCAAGGGGCGCTGGAGGCGTATAAATGATCTCTCTTGTCTGAGAATTGGCGACGTAGTTTTGAATCTTACGGTAATTGCCTGGGTCCGCCTTTTCGCCCCGCACGTCTTTGACTGTAAGTTTATGAAGTTCCCTGATAACACCTTCGGTAATCGGGTCATCTTTTCCAAGATACCTCGAAATAAAGTCCATTGCTTCTTTGTAGTTCAAGAGCTCTTTTTCATCGTCCAGATTGATGCCTTTGAGCTTTATTCCCTCCAGAATCTCCTTTGACTGCTCAAGGCTTAAGGTCGTGCCCTCAATATGGGTGGAATGGTGCGACTCAAGGATGAGGGCCTCCTTTTGCATGTCGGCCATCCATTCTTCCTTGAGCTTGACCGCATCGAGAAAACCTCGAACACGCTCGATTTCAACAAGGGCCTTGTTGACCTTCGGCGTTATGGTGAATTTGGGGTTAAAGGACATCGTACGCCTCTTGTTTATTCATCATACTAACGGCGGATTATGTAATTCTCAAATACGGCAAGTGAGTTCTCTATCATTTTCATTAGCTGTCCTCATTGTAAGGGCGATCCGGCAGGTCGCCCTCGTTAATTAGATAATGATGAGGTTTGTAAAAAGTGCAGTAAGGCTCTCCTACAGGTTATCGCCCAGTGGCCGGATGCCGTTACATTTTGGGTATGCAAGACAACCCCAAAACTCTTTGCCGGAATTGGCTCCTTGTCGGGCCACTCGTTTTTTTATCTCAGAGCCGCACTTGGGGCAGATCGGCGCTGTAGTTATCGGTCGAGAGACATCCGTTGCCCTAGATGGGACTGACTTGCTCGCAACGGCTATCATTGCTCGAAGTCTATTCCTGTCCACCATCTCTATATTAAGTCCCTGGGCAAATTTAATGGCCTCGTCCGTGAAGACGCCGGATGTAACAAAGTAGCCACCGGCAGCGCCACGAGATGCTAATACCCCGTAAAACTCACGCACCGGCTGTACTCCCACTTTGTACGCCTTCCAATGTTTGCACTGAACGAGATATGTTTCGCCCTTCTGTCGTAATACCAAATCAATGCCGCCATCGGGACCATTGCCGCCCTCTCGCGAAACTTGAAAACCTTGGCGGTCGAAGTACTCGCCCACCAGCTGCTCAAAATCTTCCCACCTCATCTCATTCAAGGCATTGCCACCAGGGCTGGACGCCACATTATTATACATTTTCTTCTGCCGGACTGAAGTTATTGCCGAGAGCAATGCCCCGAAACAAAAAAGCATGGGAAGAACTAATTGACCGAATATCGCCAGTGTCGTAATAAAATTTCTTGTTATTGCATTGCCAAACTGTCCTGGTGCGGCTATAGCTACTGGCTGTCGGGAAGCAACTGCGTGCAGGATCAGATACGAAATCAGCGCAAGCGTTAAGCTGACCCACCACGGCAACTTGCTCGAGACTGAGACGAAGTCATCAAATGTGCTTGTTTTCTGTCGTGCCATAGAATGTGCTTTTCCTAGATATGCTGCCAATTATAAAGCATAGAGGTCTTGATTTAATCACCGACCACCATCAAAGTCAAGCAATTAAAGAGGATAAACTGCTTGTACAATGGAGCCCCAAGCGGCGGGATGTTCCCTTTATACCTTCCTCATCCCTTCCAGGATATTATTTAGCGATTCCGTCTCCTTCAGCCCCAAAGGGAACCCGCCGTATCTCACCCTCTCAAAGACTTCAGTCACATCAATAACCCCTCTATATTCACTTCCTTTTTCACTGAATACATGCCTTGCGAACTCCCGCGGTGTCATACCTTCAGGCCTTATGACACCTTTCCTTGCCAGTATCTTGAGCATCTCCTGGTAAAAGGGGACTGTCCCCTTTTTACGAAGGAGAGGGCCCTTGCCTCCTCCCCGCCATTTTCTTGACAAGGTCAAATATATAACGGAGGCGGCAGCCCCCAGGATCAATAAAGGAATCCATACCTTCCCAATGCCTGCCCTCAGAGCAGCAATGACCTTTAGAAGGCTCTCCCTTCCAGACTCCGTCCTCCTCCTCGCCTCCCTTGCCGCATTCACCTGGTCCTGAAGGGTGAAGTTGACGATATATCGGTCCCACTTGAGCCTCATGTATCCAATATATTTACTTACAGAGGATATAACGCGATTTTCCTCAGCTGAAATGGCTGGAGGGGTCGGGTCGAACGTGATCCATCCGTAAGACGGGAAGTATACCTCTACCCATGAGTGGGCGTTACTCTGCCTTACTGTATAGAACCTCCCCAGGTCGTTCCACTCCGACGTTACATATCCTGTCACGAGTCTTGTTGGAATCGATATCTCCCTTAAAAGTATGGCCATGGCCGTTGAGAAGTGGTCACAGTACCCCTCCCTGTTCTTGAAGAGGAAGTCTTCCACAGGCGGCAGAGATTCGTCCCTTTTGGGCTCCAGTGTGTAGGAATAGTTCTTCTTCAGATACCTCTCTATGGCCACTGCCTTCTGGTGTGTACCTTCGGCATTGTCTGTTATAGATAGGGCCAGGTCCTTGACCCTTTCCGAGGCCGGAGGGGTCTTCGTGTAGGCGGAAAGGACCTCAGGCGGATATGCCCCTCTGTCGGCATCAAGTTCCTGGGCCTTTGGTGTCGAGATGTCCGAATATGCCGTATACTGGAATCTGGATGTGGGATTCCCCGGCAGATATACGGAATCGGAGCCGTCCGTGAGGAGAAAGGTAAACCTGCCTGACAGGCGCATCACCCTTGCCATCCCGAAGATAACGTCCGAGTCAATAGGGTCCAGGATTATCTCCTGCCTTACAAGGGGATGGGTCCCCTCTGATAAAATGAAATCAGTCCCTTCCTTCTTGACGGTCTCACGCCTTGACCTCTCCTTCTCCCAGGTGGCTCCGTTAAAGGAAGCAAGTACCCCACCCCTCAGATAGATACTCCCCATCTCTATTCCAAACCCAGGCAGTTCCACCCTCATAACGGTCGTTGGGTCCAGGGTCACAGGTCCTATGCTCCCGAAATCGACCTTGTCGGCAAAGCCGGAGGTCTTCAATACCTTCCCCGGTTTCTTGGAAAAGAGGCCGATCCCGACCCTTGGGAGTATAAAGAATATGGCCAGGGTGACGACCAGAGAAAATACCGCGATCCCTCCTATTCCAAGGAAAAACCGGAGATTGACCGTGCTGTCCAGTTCCCCTCTGTTTATCTCTACCTCTTCCTTTACCTCTACCTCTCTTTTTATATGGAACAGGAGGAGGACCCATGTGGCGGAGACAAGGTAGAGGGTAAAGGTAAAGGCGAAGGAGAGGTTTATGGCTAGGGCCGCTGCCGCCAGGAGGTCGAAAAAGGTCAGCAGGTAAAGCTGGCTGTAGTCGCTGTCTGTCCTGAGGGATAGGAGCCTTGCACTCGTCAAAAGTATGAGGAGGTGGGTAAACGCGAGGAGGATGTCTTTGGATATGATGAAGAAGTCCGCCAGGAGAAAGGGGACGGAAACCATCACAATCACCCTTGAGAGGGTGGAGAGGTCAAACCTTTCCTGTATTATCCCCCCTGCAATCCCGAGGGCAATAACCATTAGATAAGGTGACGCAATCTCGTCGGTAAGGGCCAGGGACATGAAGGCCGACAGGACCAGCAGATAAGTTGCGGCCTTGAAATAGGTGTAGAACCTCATGAAGTCACCCTTATCACATTGGCAAAAAGCCCTTCCCTCTCCTTCCAGACCGGGTCACCATAAGGAAGGATAAGTACCCCGCCTGCGTCCTTTACCTTTGCAAAAAGCCTTTCTCTGTCTTTCCCAGGAGAGACCAGGGCGAGGGTCCTGAGTATCTTATAGAGCTGGCTCATCCCTATCCCCAGAGGGATTTCTTCGCCTGACGTAACCAGACCCACCTGGTACCCCTTGTAAAGAAAATGGGATGCAAGGGAGGCCGTTATGGTGATCCCTTTTTCCAGAGCATCTTCAAACTCTTCCGGGATGCAGTCATCAAGGAACAGCATCACCTTCCTGGCGTCCTCCCTGGCAAACTCCCTGACGTATAGCTTTGAAAGCCTTGCAGAGGTCTTCCAGTGGATGGCCCTCCTGTCGTCGCCTGTGACATAACCCCTGAGGCCGTAGAGGTCTGTCCCCCTCCCCTTTATCCTGGACTCCAGCTCCCCCTCATCCACGCCGCTCTCCCTCAAAAGCTCCTTCGCATCCAGTATCCTCGGGTAAACCAGCATCTCGGAAACATCCCCGGCGTCCCTGGATTTCAGGAAGAGGCCGAAGGGATACCTGGTCGAGAGCCTCCCGCCCCGGAATGTATGCCTCCCCCTCTTATCCAGGGTGAGATGATAGCTGCCGGAGACCTTTCCCTTCCGGGAGACCTTGAGGAAGTATTGGTTTCCTGCCGAAACTGTCCCCTCAAGATAATCCTGGAAGGTCAGGGATATGGAAGGGATCCGCTTCTTTCCGTTCAAGGCGGCTATCTTTACAAGGAAAGGTTTCCCTGCAAAGGCCTCCCTCGGCAAAGACCTCTTTATATCCACCGTCCTGAGGGAGCTCTCTGAAAGTATCCCTGAAATGATGATCATGGAGAGCATCATGGCAAGGATAAGGTAAAGCAGGTTGTTCCCTGTATTTATTGCGGCAACGCCTATGGCCAGGGCGACGATTACGAACCTTGTCCCTTCTGGCGTAAACCTGAGCCTTCTCGGCGGGCGGAGGAGATGAAATATCTGTTGTTTTATTTCTGCTAAAGACATGTTTTCATTTTAACTCAAAAATTGATGGGCTGAAACTATATAATCATCATCGGGCTGCTCCTTTCCTTCAACAGTTTGTTTGTTAGCCTTGCAAGGCAGCCAGGCTTTAGGATTGTTTTATAATATGAAAATGGGTTATCTTTCAGCAGCTTGAAAAAGAGGGGCGGGAGATGATTTTCCAAGACTTGACCCTTTGACTTTCCATATTGATGCGGGTTAATATTCAGATGTGAAGACAATTTACCTGGTAAATAGAACAGCAAGGACGGGAGCGGCGGTTCTGGTTGCCCTGATACTCACGACCGGCTGCATCCCCTTCCGGTCGGGGATAAACCCAATCGACCCTCCGGGGAACACGATGCTCCCATCCCCTGTGGTAAAATCTCAAAGCCCAACACTGTCATGGGAGCCGTACAAAGAGGAGGGGATTGCGGACCTTAGTTACCAGCTCATCATTTCAAAATACAGCGCCTCAGGATATGTGGCCGCCTATGAGAAAGGCGGCATATACGAGACACTCCATAAGGTAGGCGTATTGCTTGAGCCGCATACCCGCTACTATTGGCGCGTCAGGCCCGTATACAGAAAGGACGGGAGGGACTTCGCGGGAAGCTGGAACGGCTTCTCCTATTTCTTCTTTGTCCCACCTGTAATCGGCTTCTTCGGCGGGAATACCTATTCGTTTGATGTTGAATGACGACGATACCCTTGTAATATTTGAAAGACCTGTCTGACGGCAGCAATGCGGTGATAATCGAGTTATAGTGGAAGCCTGAGAGGTGTATGTGGGGCGCAGAAAAAGATGCCCTACTTAGATTCGGACGCCTGAATAAAAGGAATCCCTTGCCAAACTGCCCGTGTTTCCGGGATTGTTTTGTAATATGAAACGTATCTTTCAAGCAAGTTGAAAAAGATTGGCGGGGGGAGGAGGATTCGAACCCCCGGAACCTTTCGGTTCTCCCGATTAGGAATCGGGCGGAATAAGCCGCTCTGCCACCCCGTATATCATTTTTATCATTTCTTCATAGCTGCCTTTTTCTTAGGCTTGCCGCTCTCCTTTTCATATTTCTGGATAAGCTCTTCAAGTTTGTCAATCTCCTGGAGTTTGGCTTTTTTACCAATCCCTAAACTTATCTTTAATATTTTTAGGCCTTCAGTTATTTCACCCGACTCGCATAATAGCCGCCCCAAATTGATCCCCACATGGTACAAATAAAAAATATCTTTTGTTGCCGTGGCCAATTGATATGCCTCAAGCTCTGTTTCTAACTCCTTTTTTACGTTATCCTGCTTAGCAAATGTTAACGCCATAAAATGCAGTGTTCTAACTTCACCTTCTGTATCATTAATAATTTTGGAAAGTTTAATACTGTCTTGAAGATATGATAGCGCCGATTCATAATCGTTCATAGTAAAGAAAGTCAGGCCTATGAATTTAAGAACATCGCGTTCATATGCTTTATTGACAACCTGCCTACTAAGAGCCAGCGCCGATTTAAGAGACTCTAAGGCCGAGGGATATTGGCCCTCTTGCATCTGACTTGTCCATCTTCCGACCAATAGAAGAAATCTTTTATTAGGATCTTGTGTGTGCTCCAAGGCATCATTCATCAATTCAATGAAAACCTTGTGGAGTCCCTTATCAAAGAGGTCTAACCCTAAACCAAACGCAATCTCAACAGCCTTTTCCAGGTCCCCTGACCTCTGAGTCCGCCAGTATTCAATCATGCCGTCAAGCCATTTTTGTGCGTCAACCCCAATCCCTTCTTTTGCCCAGAGGTCCGCCTGCTCCGTCATCCATACAAACGAAGATCTCGACGGCGAGATTGCCTTGATTTCACTTATCAGGTCATTCGCCTGGGCCTTGTCGCCCGCCTTTATCCTATGGACTGCCAGTTCAATCTTTGTCTGGCAGCGCTCGATTTCATCCCCAATTTCGGACAGATAATCAAGGATTTCGGCGTCATTTATCTTGGCTACTCCTTCCTGGCCTTTTCCAAGCCTCTGCCATAGCTCCGTTCGCTTTTCCTCCCTTTCCCTTCGGTCCCTGTAATAAGCTTCGAAGAACTCCACAAGGTAAGGAAGCCTCTTCCTCTGTGTGCGGGACAGGCTCATAGCAAGCCAGAGGTCAAAGAAACCCTCCTTTATTCGATACAGGCGGGAGCGTTTGTCCTGCGGATTTTCGGAGACAGTTAGATACCCAGCATCAGTCATTCGCTTCAGCAGGGATGAGGTCTGCTGGGGCGGCATCCTGAGTTTTTTGGAGATGCTTGCGGGGGTGCGCGGCTCCGTGCGCATCAGGGCCATGTTTTCAAGAAGCGCCCTCTCTTGAGGGGCCAGGTCTTTCAGGCGGTCCTGGTAAAACGGAGATATCTGGTCAAGGAGCTTCTGAAACTGGAGCTTAACGTCCAGAATGTTGTCGTGGGCTATCAACTTATAAAGGATCATGATGAGGCGAGGGTTCCCGCTGGTCATTGTATGCAACGACTGTATCTTGGGGATAAGCGCGTCAAAATCTTTCAGGATGTCCTTTCTGCCTTCCCATTCAAGATTTTTACGTATCATCTCCAGAGTCAGTTCTTCCGTCAGGTCTTCAAGTATCTGGATATCGAAGAACTCGTATAGAGGGCTCTTTGTATTGTACAGGCCTGGGAAGTAAACAGGCGAAGCGCCAATAAGAGTTGCGCAAGGTGAGTCCATAAGGAAACTCCTGAACCTGTGGATGTCCTGCTCCTGCTTTATCTGTTCTGTAAAGAGTGTGTCAAGGTTTTCCAGAAGGATAAGCAGGGTCTTCTTTGTTTTTCTCTGGTACTCTTTCAGCCGCGGCTCTATGGTGTCTATAATTATATCGTCCTTTTCCTCCTCAGAGAGGGACCTGTAAAGCTCCTGCCATTCTTTTTCTTCCGTTGCCTCACCGAGGATTTCAACTACACCAAGGAGGAAGTCGGCATAAGAGAGTATCCGGTGGCTCTCCTCCGGGAAACGTATGACCGTGTAGTTTTTATTTAATTGATTTGTCTTTTTCACAGCGGTATCTATAAGACTCAGAAAATGGGTCTTGCCGATACCCCTCGGCCCGATGAACAGGTAGTGCTGCCCCCCCTTCTTCTTTGCCGACCGTCCCAGCTTTTCAAGGAGATCATCCAGCATTGCCTGCCTGCCGACAGTTGTAGACAGCAGTCTGTCCTCTGGCGTGATGTTCCCCCTGTATATGCCTATCTGTTTGCCCATCTTAATTCTCCCCGCTTTCATATCCATAATATTTTTTCCACCATGTTTTCAGAAGCCTGCTGGCGAAATCAAATTTCTCATTTTCGCCCTCCTCAATATAGAAATCGCTCTGAAGGTGCAGGAGTAGGCGCTGAAAGGCCTGGTTCAGCGCCGGGCCGCTACGTCCCTTGGTCTTCCTCTCTTCAATCTGCCTGTAAAGTTGAAGGAGGGTATTTCTTGATACGCCGTTTTCACTTAGAGAAAGCTTGTTCAAAAGATAGCAGGTGGCCTCTTTTTCCTCTTCAGGGTAGTGTATGTCAATCCTTGTCCGATAATGCTGCAACTTGTCTCTGGCCATCTCGCCCAGGAGGGACTTATTGAACACCTCGGTCACTGTATCCGCCGATATTGGCTTAGAGCGGTCATGTTTCCATTTGCGATATAGCTCCTGAGTAAGCATTTGCAGAAACAGGGGGATCGGGGAACCAAGGAGTTCGATAATGCGAGGGATCACGGTTTTATCAAACTCCACTTTATTAATTCTCAGCATTTCCGTGACGAACTGTTCAACCTCCTTTTCGTTAAAAGGGGCGAGGGGTTCCGTTTTTAGATCGTTAATCAATTTGATCATTCCCTCCTTGTCCAATGCTGCTGTGAGGTTGACAGAACCGCCTACCATCCAGCGGACTGAAGAGTTTAATGATTTGTCCCGGAGTTTTCTGAACCAATGAAGAAACTCTTCATATTCGTCCGGCGAGTAGGCCAGTATCCCGCTTAGCATGTCCGGGAGTTCGTCAATGATGAACAATACCTTTTCCCCGGAGTTGAAGGCCCGGTCCATCAACTCTGATAACCTGATCTTCCAGTTCTCCTTTAGGTCTTCCTCCTTTCTGAGTTCTATCTTGAATTCATAGGCCTCAACCTTGCTGATCCGTGACAATACCCCTTTCAAATAAGTCCAGGAGGTAGACAATACCTTTCGCATGTACTCAGGTTGATGCTCATTGATGGCATCCATGAGGTTAATAAAGAAATCTTCAGGTGTCTTGAGGTCTTCTACATTTAAATGGATAACGAGCCAGCCAGCCTTCGGATAATCAAGCATCCTGTACATAACACTGGTCTTGCCTATCCTTCGCGGGGCCAGCAAGAGGATGTTGTGCTTTTCCAGCGCCTCCCATAGATCATCCACAAACTCCTCTCTGAACCAGAAATCTTCATCTCGAACAGGACTTCCCACTACAAAATCTGCCATAACCCCTCCAGCAATAAAACATATTTGTTGTACAACTGATATGAATTATAATAATGAGATGTTTGTTTGTCAAGCAGAAATAAAACTTGTTTGTTGTATAACTATTATGATTTATATTTGCATGTAGGTTGTAAGGTGGATCTGATTGGTTTACAGGTTATTATGAAACCACAGATGCACGCGGTTTTACGCGGATAATACTAAAAAATATCTGTGTCCATTAAACCGCTTTTTCAAGGTGTTCCGCAACCCACACCTTGATGATGGACTGCCGGGGCACACCCAGGCGCTTTGACTCCTTGTCCAACTGATGAATCATCCATAAAGGGAAGTCCACATTTACCCTCTTCTGCTCCTGTTCCGGCCTTCTGGCCTTGGACAGATCAAGATATCTGGAAATATCCTCACCCTCGTCAAATTTCCTGTCTATCTTACTTGCCTTCATAAATCCACCCTCTCTTGTTATACCTTTGGTATACCTTTTGTCAATCAATATCATATCGTCCTTAACCTTTCCGAATTCCATCCCTGACTTAGCAGGTGGAACATCCTCCCGCCTTGTCCTTGAAAGGGCCGTAAATTTTGAAAGAAGGGCCGTTGGTTAATTACCAGAAATAAGGTAAAATTACCCTATGCTCAATGACCTTTCCCAAACTGCAAGGCAAACCTTTCATCATGACTTCAGGTCAGCCATACTATTTGGAGTCTTTGGCGGCCTGCTTTTACCTTTTGTTGCCATCATTGGAAGGAAGATAGGGGCAAGCGAGTTCCAGGTCGCCCTCCTTACTGCAACCCCGTTCATAGCCAACATATTTGCCCTTTTCTGGACGGAGGACATCTTCGGCAAGGGAAGGATATGGTATGTGGTATGGCCCGGCGCCATAGGAAGGGCGTTGATCCTGGGGATGTTCTTCGTCTCAACCCCTTTTAACTACACACTCCTCATATTCTTTTATATGGTGATAACCGCCATCCCGTTTCCCTCCTATGCCTATGTGATGAAGGCCAACTACCCGGATGACCAGAGGGGGCATCTCATGTCTTATGTGAGGCTCGGCAACGCAGGTATGTGGATACTGGCCTCAGCCATCGGAGGTTGGGTACTGGAGAAGGGGACAGGCAACTACCGCTACCTTTTCCCTGTTGCGGCGGTCTTCGGTATCCTCTCAGCCTTTGAGTTTGGCAGGATAAAGATGGAGTGCAGCATTGACATAATAAAAAAATGCGAAAACGACAAGGAGCGGATGGTCACTCTTTCCCATCTTGCAGCGCCCTTTAAAAACAGGGTATTCCGGCAGTTCCTTATGTCGTACTCCCTGTTTGAATTCGGCTTGCTCCTTGCCCTTCCTGTGTACCCTCTTGTCCTTGTGGACGAGGTCCATATCCCGAATATGGTGGCGGGGATTTACGGTTCTATAGTGGCTTCCTTCGGGCTTGCAGGTTTCTTCTTCTGGGGGCGGTTCATTGACAGGCACAGCACCGGGCGCACCCTTTCAGCCGTCTGCCTCACGGCAAGCCTGATCCCTTTGATCTACCTTTCAAGCAGGAACCTCTGGGTTCTTGGAGCGGCCCATGCCTTTTCAGGCCTGACCTATGCGGCCATGGAGCTGATAGGATACGTGGTGATTACCAGGATGTCGTCAAACAGCGATGTCCCAAGGTATATGGCGGTCCATATAGCGCTGAGTGGCGTAAGGGGCGGGATTGCGCCTTTCCTCGGCACCGCATTGATGTCAGCCTACGGCGCATCATCTGTCTTTGGGCTGTCGTTGTTCCTCATATTGTTTGGGTTCTTCCTGGCTGTGAGCACTTATGGGGAAAAGCTTTAGGATGGCAAGGTAGATCTGGAGGAGATGAGAAGAAGGCTGCTCCCCTGCCTGGGGCGAGGGAGAATAAAGGGGAGGGGCTAATGATTTTATTCCCCCTCTTATTTTAAGAGGGGGTCAGGGGGCGTTAAGGTTCCTCATTACCCTCTGCGCCTTTGCGAGGAATATCGGAGCATTTAAAAGGGCTCGACATGGCGGGTATTGAAAAAGGTTGGTAAAATGATTTGTATATATGATTTTCAAAAATACGGGAAGCGTCCCTCACTCTTTCTGTACAACCACATCTGATAAGGGATAAATATGTTTGATCTGACTCCATTGCTGTATGCGCAAAGAAGCAGCGATAACATCATTGACGGTTCAAAGGCTGCCTGTCCTCTGCCGTCAGGCCTGTGCTTCCGATAAAACTCGCCAAGCTCCACCTTGTTTACAGCGTCTATGATGAACCAGGACAGTTGTTCTTCTGGAAGCCAGTCCCGCAGGCTCGGAGGGAGCAGATGTATCTGCTCCCTGTTGCATTCTATGAAGTTGTAGCCCATTGACACCTCCAAACCCTTTAATCAAGTGCATCCTATCCCTTTTGCTCTGATAAGGGGAGAGGTTCGTGCAACAGGCTCAAAGCAGGGTTGTAAAGAAGATGGGGTAAAATATGTTATTGCAAGACCCCATGACGCACGTTCTGCCATTTCGCTCCAGCCGGGCACAATTTCCCCCATTCCTTGACAACAGTTAATTGCGTGGTATTCTTAAATTAAGGATACCACGCAGTATATGAAAGGCGGTGATAAATTATGTCCAGAAAAATTATTTTATGGAACGTCTGGGGTCAGACTTAAAAATTGAGTTGTCAGACTGATAGAGTAGAGGAGTAGAGGGACGCTTCCCGTATTTTAGAGCACTTTGCATGGAAACCCTGCTTTCCCTAAAAAGCCTATCTACCTCTTTTTTACTCTCCTGTTAAGATCATTGATAATCCCCAATCCATTTTATGAACCTGACCTTATTATTAAGGGCATTGAAAAGGCGCTTATCTGCTGTAAACATCGTGCATCCTTCCTTCTGCGCCAGTGAGAGATAGGCGCAATCATAGGCAGACCTATTGTATTTCTGGGCCAAAGAGAAGGCAAGCTCTGCGGTATCAGAAAAATCTACGAGCCTTACCCCCATAGACAGGATGTCATTAATCGCTCCAAGGGCTTCCTTTTCGGGCATCCGCTCCTTTAGAACCGCGATATGCATGGCATTAACTATTTAATAGGGAAATAAGGCGGGAGAAATGAGTTCTGTCTTGCCATCGACAAAATCCTTCATCATTTGAAGGGCCTGTTCTGTCTCAAGTTCATCCTTAAACTGCCATTTCAAGGCGACACTGGCATCTATCACTATTTTATCCGCCATATATCTTGTCTCTTTCCATTCTCCCTTCTGAAACCCACTCGGTGACATCGCCTTCGATGACCCCAAGCCTGTCCCTTCTGGCAAGAATACTCTTCATGACCTCTTTTCTTCTAATGGTTACAGCATTGCCGGAGATTACAAGCGCAAGGGCCTTTTCGATGGTCTCTGTCTCGGTCTTTGCATTTAATATTGTCTTTGCCCTCTCAATCTTTCTCTGGTCCAACCTGATATGCTTATCTCTAATTGCCGCTACTTTCATATCTATTCCCTCCACATGTTCAATTCTAAGCAAGTATGTTCATAATGTCAAGAAGGGCAATTGGAAGCACCCTTACATTCAGAAGATTTCTCCAGCTCCAGGATATTCAGCGTCGTCTTCATCACCGCATCGGGATTAAGGGAGATGGAGTCTATTCCCTCCCTCACAAGGAACTCGGCGAACTCAGGATAGTCGCTGGGTGCCTGGCCACATATCCCTATCTTCCTATTGTTCTTCTTTGCGGCCTTGATGACGGATGAGACCATCTCCTTCACGGCCTCGTTCCTCTCATCGAATATGTGGGCCACAAGCTCAGAGTCCCTGTCAACTCCAAGGGTAAGCTGGGTAAGGTCGTTGGAGCCTATGGAGAAGCCGTCAAATACCTCTGAGAACCGGTCGGCAAGGATCACGTTGCTCGGTATCTCGCACATCACGTATACCTCAAGGCCGTTTTCTCCCCTCTTAAGGCCGTTCTTCTCCATCTCCGCAATCACCTTCCGCCCCTCTTCAACGGTTCGGCAGAAAGGGACCATGAGCTTCACGTTTGTGAGCCCCATCTCGTCCCTCACCTTCTTCATCGCCTTGCACTCCAGGGCAAACCCCTCCCTGTAGCGGGCATCATAATACCTGGATGCACCCCTGAAACCTATCATGGGGTTCTCTTCCAAAGGCTCAAAATCCCGTCCGCCTATGAGGTTTGCGTACTCGTTGCTCTTGAAGTCGCTCAGCCTGACTATCACGTCCTTGGGATAAAATGCCGCCCCTATCATGGCGACCCCCTGTGCAAGCCTGTCTATGAAGAACAGGGTCTTGTCCTCGTAACCTGTTGTGATACCTTCTATCTCCTTCCTTACCTTTTTATCCTTGATCTGTTCGAAGTTTATAAGGGCCATCGGGTGGACCTTTATGTAGTTGTTTATGATGAACTCAAGCCTTGCCAGGCCTACGCCGTCATTTGGTATAAATGAGAGGGAGAAGGCCTCCTCAGGGTTTCCTATATTCATCATGATCTTTGTCCTGGGCCTTTTTAGTCCGCCAAGCTCAGTCTTCTCCACATGAAATGGAAGTTTTCCCTCGTAGACAAAACCTGAATCCCCTTCAGCGCAGGATATCGTCACATCTGCCCCGCTCTTTATTACCTCCGTCCCCGTTGAAGTCCCGACAATGGCAGGAATGCCAAGCTCCCGGCTTACTATGGCGGCATGCGCTGTCCTCCCGCCCCTGTTTGTCACAATGGCGGCAGCCTTCTTCATGATAGGCTCCCAGTCCGGGTCTGTCTTGTCGGTCACCAGGACCTCCCCTTCCCTGAACTGGGCGAGATTGCTTACGTCCCTTATCACATTGGCCGCACCATTGGCAATCTTCTCACCAACGCTCTTCCCTGTAACCAGGACCTTACCCTTCTTATCAAGATGATATATCTCCAAAAGGTCCAGCCTCTTCTGTGACTGGACAGTCTCAGGCCTCGCCTGGACAATGAACATCTCCCCTGTTATGCCGTCCTTCGCCCATTCTATGTCCATGGGTGTGTATTCACCCTTTTTTTCCGTATAGTGCTCCTCTATGTCGCAAGTCCATCTGGCCAGCTGAAGTATCTCGTCATCGCTTATGGCGTACCTTGTCCTCTCCTCAGGGGGGACAGGTACGTTCTTTGTGAACCTGCCTCCCCCTATGTCATAAATCATCCTGAATTCCTTGCTCCCCAGCTTCTTCTGGAGTATCGGCCTGGAACCTGTCTTGAGAGTGGGTTTGAATATATAGAACTCGTCAGGGTTCACGGTCCCCTGCACTATATTTTCCCCAAGGCCATAAGCTGCGGTAAGGAGCACAGCATCCCTGAACCCTGTCTCGGTGTCTATGGAAAACATCACACCCGATGATGCCAGGTCGGAGCGGACCATCTTCTGTACCCCTATGGAGAGGGCTATCTTCATATGGTCGAAACCCTTGTCAACCCTGTATGATATGGCCCTGTCGGTGAAGAGGGAGGCAAAGCACCTCTTGCAGGCAAGGAGCAAAGCGGCCTCCCCGTGGATGTTGAGATAGGTCTCCTGCTGTCCTGCAAAGCTGGCGGTAGGCAAATCCTCTGCTGTGGCGCTGCTCCGAACAGCCACGTCCGTGTCCTCACCGTAGCGCTCGCAGAGCTTCTTGTATGAACCAACTATGGCATCCTCAAGCTCTTCAGGGAGTTCCGCGTCAACTATGGCTGTCCTTATCTTCCTCCCCCTCTCCCTGAGGTTCGCAACAGCACCTGTGTCAAGCCCTTTGAGGGCCTCCTCTATCTCCCTTCTGATCCCGGCCTTCTCAAGGAAATGCCTGTATGCATGGGCAGTTATCGCGAATCCATAAGGGACCTTTATCCCTTTTTGCGACAGCTCCCTGTACATCTCCCCAAGGGATGCGTTCTTCCCGCCAACGGACGGGACATCAGAGATTCCTATCTCGTCGAACCAAAGGACAAAACTGCTCTTTTCCATAGAAAACCTCCGCAAGTTCTTTTATCGGGTAACTGACGACTTCGACTACCGCCACCATGGCGGGGGGTCGAGAAGCCCCTTCATATTTAAATGATACTTCTTTTCCCTGCCTTGTCAAATTTCGACCGGACTTGACCGTTCTGACAAAGAGCATGTATACTTTTACCGTAGATAACTGAACAGGAAGGAAGGTGACATATGAGTGATGAAAGGGATTGGGATGAGATATACAGGAAGGGGGAGACCCCGTGGGACAGCGGGAAGCCTTGCTCTGAACTGGTCAGAATACTGGAGGATGAGTTTGTTGCGCCGGGCCAGGCCCTGGACCTGGGATGCGGGACAGGGACGAACGCCATATATCTTGCACAGATGGGTTTTAACGTTACGGGAGTAGATGTATCTCAGGTAGCTGTTGAGAAGGCGAGGGAAAAGGCCGATGCAGCAGGAGTCAGCGTACATTTCATGCTGGCAACCCTTCCAAAGACCTTCTTACCGGGGAAGGTATTCGACTTTATCTTCGACAGGGGATGCTTCCACGCCATAGCCAAGGAGAAGAGGCCGGGGTACATAGATATGCTGAAGGGCCTGGCGAGGGAGGGGAGCATCTACCTCATGCTCTGCGGGAATGCCAAGGAGCCAATGACTCCGGGCCCCCCTACACTAACGGAAGAGGAGATCAGGGAGACATTCTCGGCCCTCTTTGATTTCGTATGGATAAGGGACTTCAGGTTTGATACCACTGGCGACATGCCTGCACCCTTAGGTTATTCATGCCTGATGAGGAGGACCGGTTGAGCAGATTGTATTGACATGGTTGGTCAAATTGCTATATCATCAACATGACTGGATAAGAACCTCATAGTAATACAGGGACATAGATGGAAAATCCTATAGAGATAGGGTACTATTTTAAATTTACAGATATGGACGTAAAGCATTTCAATGTACTTATTGACAGGGAAACGCTTTGCATAGACCTAAAACTGAAATCGGCCCCGCCGGAATGGACCAAGCTCAACCAGCATAAGTGTCCGAATTGTCCCCTTGACGAGGATTCACACGAATATTGTCCCATCGCCCTTAACCTTACCGATATCATGGAAGAGTTCAGAGATTACCACGCATATGAAAAGGCGAATGTCACCGTAACCACAAAGGAGAGGACCTACTCAAAGGATACAACCATTCAGGACGGGCTGGGTTCTTTAATAGGAATCATCATGGTGACGAGCGGATGCCCGGTTATGGACTACTTGAGGCCCCTGGTAAGGCTCCACCTCCCTTTTGCAACCATTGAGGAGACCGTCTACAGAACGGTTTCCATGTATATCCAGGCACAATATATACTGGAGAGGAACGGCAAGTATGCCGACTGGAAACTGGGAGGGCTTGATAAGATATATTTCAATATCGGTCAGGTAAACAAGCATATTGCAAAGAGGCTTGCGGAGGTCTCAGGGAAGGATGCGAATATTAATGCCCTGGCCAGTCTTGACTGTTTTGCCTCCCTGGTGCCTATCGAGGCAGGGGAAATGATAGATGCCATAGAGGGTTATTTTCATGCCTATCTGAAGTAGAGCTATCCCTTTATTACCCCCATAGGCCTCAGCTTCGCCACCTTCCTTGATATCCCTGCATTGTGCACGATATCTACCACCTCGTTCACGTCCTTGTAAGCCTCAGGGATCTCCTCTACCAGAGTGCCCCTGCTTGCGCCCCTGACAATGATCCCGGCGTCTTCCATCTCCCTGGTGATTGAGCGGCCTGCACTCATCTTCTTTGCCGCAGTCCTGCTCATCAACCTCCCTGCGCCGTGGCACGTGCTCCCCCACGTCTGCTCCATGGCCTTCTCAGTCCCTACAAGGACGTATGATGCCCTCTTCATGTCCCCTGGGATAAGGACAGGCTGCCCGATCTTTCTGTAAATCTCAGGGACCTCTTCCCTTCCGGGAGCAAAGGCCCTGGTGGCCCCTTTCCTGTGGACGCAGAGCTTCGTATCCTTCCCGTTCACCTTATGGGTCTCGAACTTCGCTATGTTGTGGCATACATCATAAAGGAGCCTCATCCCCAGGTCCCTTGGGCCTATGTTAAGTACCCTCATGAACGTCTCCCTCACCCAGTGCATGAGCATCTGCCTGTTTGCCCATGCATAATTCGCTGCGCACGCCATGGCGGAATAATATTCCTGCCCCTCAGGGGAGTTTATATAAGCGCATGCCAGTTGCCTGTCTGGAAGATCTATCCCCTGCCTTTCAGCAGTACGCCCCATCTTAAAAAGGAAGTCGTCGCATACCTGGTACCCGAACCCCCTTGAGCCGCAGTGCACAAATACCGTTACCTGACCCTGGTGAAGGCCGAAGGCCTCCGCAGCCGTCTCATCATAGACCTCGTCCACATAACCGACCTCCACAAAGTGGTTCCCTGAACCTACTGTACCGAGCTGTTGCCTTCCCCTTGCAATGGCCCTTTCGCTCACAGCGGAAGGGTCTGCCCCATCGAGGCAACCGCCTTCCTCAGTGTGGGCCAGGTCTTCCTGTGTGCCGTAGCCGTTCTCTACGGCCCACCTCGCCCCTGTAAGAAACACCTTCCTCTCGTCCTCAGGGGAAAGCCTCATCTCGCTGGTCGATCCGACTCCGGAAGGGACAGAGATGAAGAGGGCATCCACAAGCTCCCTCATCTTATCTGCCACGTCACCCCTTTGGAGGTTGGTTGTCAGGAGCCTCACCCCGCAGTTTATGTCGTAACCTACACCGCCGGGAGAAATCACCCCTGTCTTCATGTCAAAGGCCGCAACTCCTCCTATCGGGAAGCCGTAACCCTCATGCATGTCCGGCATGGCCATGGAGTAACCCACTATTCCCGGGAGGTGGGCGACGTTTTTTACCTGTTTGAGACTCTCGTCCCGCCTTACCTCGGAGAGCATCCTTTCATCAACAAATATAAGGCCGGGAACCCTCATCCCCCCTTCCTTCGGGATCAGGTATCTATAATCATCCAGCTTTTCCAGTTTTATCTCCTCCATAAGTCACCTCATACGTCCAAGATTACCTTCGCTTCCCACTTCCCATCAATTTCCTTCACCTCTAACTTGTGATATGTGGTGCCCTTTACCTCGCCGTGCATCACGTGTCTTTCAGGGTCGATCCTCTCACCCTTTACAATCCCCTTAACCAACCCCTTTGAAACCTCCTTTATCTCAAACTCCTTTATCAGGTAGCTCTCTCCGTGAAAAAGGTAGAGAAGCTCCCGCAGCCACGCCATGAAAAGCTCTTCAACCGTACCTCCTTTGGCAAATACATCAATGGTTTCAACTGCTTCAACCCTTGACATGTCAGCCATCTGATCAAAGAGGGCCAGACCTGCATTTTCAAGGAGGTCCTTGAAGGAAGAGCCGTAAATACGGAGTCCAATATCGGACACATGTTCAAACACTTCATACTTCATCCTGATTGAATATTAGCTAATGGATGGGGTAGTGTCAAATTTATACCAAGTTGCTTTCAAATAATTAAATTATGGTTATTGAAAGCTTACTTGGTATTATGCAGGTTTGTGGTCGTAACTGGCGAGCGGCAGATTGCAGAGGACTTGCGCTAATTGCATTTTCTGATAACTATTGCCATTCTTTCAGTCGCGTCGAACACTCGTCTGTGGGCAGACGAGCCCCATGTTCAATCATCTTCTTCAGTGCCTGGCTTGCAGACTTTTTCTTTAGAACTTTATGCTCTACCAGCTTATCGAGCAACCATAGCGTCCCGTGGACTTTTACGCCCTCTTCTTTGGATGCCGTTCTTAGATTGTTGTCTCCCGTTAATAGACTGCAATTCTTATCCTTAGCCAGCAAGAGACAGGAAAGGTCAGGGAGAGAAGGTTTTCGGTATTTGTTGGCGAGATCAAAAAGGGTTTGGACTTTTTCGGCGGACAGGGATTCGACCCTCAAGCCTAACGACTTCAATTTAGATATATCCGGATTCTTCAATTCATCTGCGACAAAGTCTGTGGTACAAATCTCAAAAGGCAGGACAAAAATATCCTTTAGCCTATCGGCATGATGGAAATCTATCCATATATTTGCGTCTGCTACCAGAATGACTGCCACTTCAGGCGTCCATCTGGTGCTCAAGTTTGTATTCGAGTTCCTCTACCGGCACGACCATAAGCTCAGCAGCCTTCGGTAGGGAAATCAGACCCTCCGCAAGGCTGTGATAAAGCAGACGGTCAAACCTCGTGGGCTGTTCCCTTTCAAGCGCATGAGGCTCCTTTTTCCAGAAACCCTGTTGCTTCATGGTAATGATCGCACTGGTGACAACACCTGACGGGAAGATGCCTAAGTCACGCCCCCGGCTCAACATCGCAGCCAGGCTCAAACCATATTTTTCTTTAAGCAAGATGAGTTCCTGCCAGGAAACCTGCTTTCGGTGTTCGCCAAGTTCGCGCAGCACACACTCCTTCGGAAATATGAAGGCTCCGGCAAACCGATGGCAAAGCTTTTCCTCATCTGCGCCTTTTGCCGTATCCATTACAAGGTGTCCCAGTTCGTGGGCAACGGTAAAGCGTTGTCTTTCTCCAGCTTTATTCCTGTTAAGGATGATAACCGGATGTTTTTCGTCAACCCATGCACTCAAGCCATCAAACGATTCGGGAGCATCCAATTCCACGACCTTAATCCCTTTATCCTCAAGAAGCTCAGTCAGGTTCTCTATGGCATCAAAACCGATATTCCACTTTCTCCTGAGTTTCTCTGCCGCCTCTTCCGCATCCTCAGGACCGGACACCTGGATCGAATGAGCTGCAAAGCCCCGTCGTTCCGCATCCGCAACCTCGAATAATGATTCAAGAATAAGATACCGCTCCAGGTGGTCACGGGTCTGTTCTACAATCGCCTCCCTGTCTCTCTTGGTGAGCCTGGTTTTTTTGCGGAACTCCACCCGCTCCAGACGAACCTCCACAGGACGGAAGAAATACTCCACTTTCAGCTCAAGTATTTTTGCAAGCTGCAACAGCCTTGCAGAGTTCGGGACGTCTCGACCGGTTTCAAATTTGCTCAAGGCCTGCTTAGAGATGTCCCCAAGCGCATCCGCAAGCACTTGCAGAGACATGCCCCTCAATAGACGGGCACGCCTTATGCGTTCCCCAATCATTTTTCACCCCCAAATGTTTAATTGATTTGGTTGACATTTTGACATATAAACATAAGGTCGTCAACCTGAAAATGAAATTTAAGGGTAGGTGTTTTTGAAGTTTTAGAGTTCTACCGCCCAATCACCGCCTCAAGCTGTCCATAAACATCCCGCCCCTTCTCGTCTTTCTCAACCGCAAAGAGGAATAGACAGTTTCCGCCGCTGAACGTTGCCCACATCTCGCCGATCAGCTTTTTTTCACGGGAGTCGTCTGTCGTTTATACCCTTCTCCCTTATACGCCACAACAAGACACCTGCCATCCACAAGCTCTACAACGAAATCAGGATAAAACCAGTTATTGGCAAGCGGTGGCAAATGGGCTGTGCGCAGTGGTTGGTGGGTCTGAAAGTAGGATCGAAAACCTGGGGTATCCCGCGATTGCCTATTTACTCGAACTAACTATTAAGTGTGTTCTACAATATACTTCTCATACATTTTTGCGAAGGAATCGTCATTACTCCTTCTTGTCAATCTTGTATAATCGGCTTTGATTTTTCGAGACATTGTTGCAACAAAACTCGAGTTTTTAAAAACATTCTTGTAATCAAAAAAATTGTCATGTTCCTCTGCATATTCCTGTAAATCGATATTGATATCCGGTGTCATTAATTCCCACAATTTCGTTAATGTTTTTTTAAGTATATCCTTTTTATCTCCAACAATAAATTCCTTCGGATTTTCTAATATTCTCAAACCAAGAGGGTCTTCTCTCATCATCTCAGACAATGCATAGGCAAAAAAGAATATGGCCAAACCATAATCTCTGATTTTTTCATTTTCAAGAAGTCTTGTATTTTCATTAACCAAATCATATAGCAATTTTCCGAAATAAATATTCTCTGCCTTTATTTTTCGCGAAAATATTTTTGTATAATCATCCCCGAATAATTTTTGCTTTAAATGGGTAGCGTAACAGTTTAGTGGGTCTGTTAAGCTTCCCAAACAGGCTTAGTTATTGTACATTCACCCCTATTATACTTGTCTGACAAATTAAGGGGGTGAATATGAACAAAAAAAGTGTCCTAAGTGCAGTTCTTGTAAA
>JAUSKU010000039.1 GCA_030646755.1 Deltaproteobacteria bacterium | reverse complement strand
GGATGCTTTAAACGATCTAACAAATCCCCGTTTTCTATAGCCAATACCACTTCTTCAAATGATACCCCACGGAGATCCTTCAAAATCTCGTTTTTTTCGTCGTTCCAATCAAAATATTTCATTTGTATGCCTTTTGTATTCTGTACTCTACAAGAATAACCATTCCCTGTCAAACATCTTATACCAAGTTGTGTCAGGTGTATCAGTGTTAGGTG
The DNA here is from genome assembly GCA_030646755.1 of Deltaproteobacteria bacterium. Lineage (GTDB taxonomy): Bacteria > Desulfobacterota > JAENJC01 > JAENJC01 > JAENJC01 > JAUSKU01. The sequence continues at coordinate 24,392 of JAUSKU010000039.1, read as the reverse complement.
TTAGATTGAAAATTTTAGGTTTTAGGCGACGGAAAGGGGCGGTTACTGCCTGCATTATCTCTTCGCGCAGGCTTCCATAAGCTTCCTTTGCGCCGATCTGGTAGAGTTTGGACAGGTTTTGGACTTCAATAATTGGATTCATACTTCTTCTTCACCGCAGAGACGCAGAGTTTTCTTGAAATTGATTAACAACACGTTGTATACCGTCTTTCAACACTGATTGTCTCGTAAAAAATCTTTTTTATCTCGCAAAGGCGCAAAGGCCGCCAAGAAAAGCTTTTAATTTCTGTTAGTTAGCTTTGCGTTCTTTGCAAGCTTTGCGTGAAATTTTTGAAAATGCAGGTCATCCCCGCATTATTCTTAGCGGTTACGGTAAGCCTTATCGTGCTCAGTATCCAGGCTTACAAGAACTATGACCGGCACATTCAGAAGGCAAGTCATTGCTCTGGCGCTTTGTGTGATTCGTATAGAATAAAGCTGTTCCCCTGTTTCGGGATCAGTAAAACCGTGGATTTTCTCAAAATTCAGTCCCTGGTGTTTCCATAGCTGGGTCACATCTGTGAACCCATGAAGCAATTTAACGGTTTTAGCTACAGCCTTATGGATAGGCAATTCTGAAGTCATAACCTCTTCATCAAACTTAGGTCTGATCTCAATCCTCATCAGCCCACCGTTTGGTTACGGCTTTTACATCCTTTTCGGTCTTCACCACGATAGAAGGCCTGGGGTCTCTTAATGAATCCCTTACCTTTTTCTGATTTTCAGGAGCCCAAGCCCATAGCTGATGTCTGGGAACATTTGCCATAGGTATCAACATAATTCTTCCGTCGGACAAAACTTCCAGATCGACGGTATCTCCCGCTTTAATGCCCGCCTCTGCCGGTATGGTAATTCTTCTTCGGTCGTCAGTATGTAATAACATTTATCACCTCTCAAAACGATATAAAACAAGTATAAGGGAAAATGGGTAAATGGGCAAGGTTTTCATCGCCCCATACTAAATCACATCCGCAAAATACCGCTCTACGCTGCGAAAATAAAAGAGACCGCCTATAAAAACTATCAGCCCTATTGAAGTGGATACGGCCAGAGAAGTCCATGGTATCGGCATATGACCGAGCACCGCAGGACGGAAGGCCTCTATCACTCCGCCCATCGGGTTCAGCATAAGGAGCCAGCCATAACTTCCCCCAATGAGGCTCGTCGGATATATCACAGGGGTTGCGAACATCCATATCTGGATCAGAAAGGGGATTGCATATTGAATGTCCCTGTATCTCACGTTAAGGGCAGAGAACCACAGGCCAAACCCCAAGGCGTTTATCATGGTTATCAGCACAAGAAAAGGGACCAGTAATACGCCGGAGCTCAAATTCACTCCATAATATGCCATCATAAGTGCGAGAACTATGGATGCGATAAAGAAATCCAGAAGGGCAGCTATCGCGCTGCTTGCTGGTATAATAAGCCTCGGGAAATATATCTTGGTTATAAGATTTGAACCGCTTACGACACTGTTAGTAGACTGACCCAACACAGCGGCAAAGTAGTTCCAGGGTAGAAGACCTATATATACGAAGATCGGATATGGCACGCCATCTGAGGGAATCCCGGCAAAACGCCCGAAGAGGGCAGAGAATATAAGCATTGCAAGGACAGGCTGCATGATCGCCCAGATTATACCTAAGGCCGTCTGCTTGTACTTGACCTTAACATCACGCCAGGCAAGGAAGTAGAGGAGTTCGCGGAACTGCCAGATCTCTTTAAAATTGACAGGCAGCCAGCCTTTTTTTGGTTCTATAATTATTATATTTTCGCGAGACACGTCTTATTATCAGACAGTTTGGATAAGATTTCAAGGGTTTATTCGATTTACTCGATTTAACTCCATTTATCTTTTTTTTGTTAAGGAGCCTCTACATTGCTATGGCGCCTGGATAGTCTACAGCGGTCGTAGCAAGGGTCACATCGCCAGCGACCTGGGGAGCCCCGGCTACCTTTATGGCATATTTCCATTTTGCCTCATCCGACTCCAGGTAAAATATTCTATCGCCATGCTTGTGGGATACCCCCATGGTATAGAATGCCCCGGCAGCTCCGGTAGTGGCTTTTACTGCGGCATAGATATTATTGGAAAGCATAGTGCCCGGCAGATTTCCGATGTACCCGCCGGAAGCTGTGCCTGGTAACGCGCCAGGGGTTTGCCACAAAGCAATATCAAGGTACTCCTGGCGTTCAACAAAGAAAGCCCCTTCTCCAGTCGCGATATTCCTTGCGTCGGACTGTGCTGCTGCGTTGTAACCCCTTATCCGATAAGCAGCAAGCTGCGGTATGGCAATGGCTGCCAGGATTCCGATGATAGCCACAACTATCAGGAGCTCTATTAGTGTGAAACCGCTTTTGTTAAGTTTTTTTTTGAATTGGATAAACATGGCTTCCTCATTATTGAATTAGGGTAGTGTACAATTTCTTATTTTATCACGAGAGCTATTTTAGTATCTGACAGGTTGGATAATATTTCAAGTATTTTCGTGATTTATCCCGCCCTCCTTTATTGACAACCATGATAGCAAGGAATATATTGGTAGGGGATATAGAGATTGAGTTATCTGAGAGGCGTGATCTCTGGGAATTATCAGAATAACTACTTGAAAATATACAGAGCTTTTACAATGACAACAATATGCTGACGGTTAAAGACAGGGCAGCATAAAGGATGCCGAATATTGTTGCTCTGATAGAGCTCTCCCTATCTTCTGAGGCTGGCTGGAGATAGCAACAATATAGAGGTTCTATGCAGGAAATTTCTCTTTCAATAATTATTCCGGCATATAATGAAGAAACACGTCTTCCTTTATATCTCGACAGTATATTAGCATACCTTGAACCTCAGGACATTTCCTATGAAATAATAGTCGTTGATGACGGCAGTGTAGATTTTACTGCAAAAGTCGTCGAACGCTACGTAGATGAAAATGCTTGTATAAAACTTATCCGTCTTCCTTGCAACCGGGGCAAAGGTTATGCGGTTAAAACAGGAATGATTCAGGCTTGCGGCAGTTTGCGGCTGTTTACTGACGCGGACGGCTCAACTCCTATAAAGGAGTTGGAACGACTCAGGGATGCCATTGACAGCGGAGCAGATGTTGCCATTGGTTCACGTGCCTTGCTGGACGATTCATGTACCATTGAGGCACATTTACATCGTAAATTGATCGGATCAATCTTCAATTTTCTTGTATCTATCTTTGCTGTAAAGGGAATAAAGGATACCCAGTGCGGCTTTAAACTTTTTACAGCCAGGTCAGCAGCCTCTGCTTTTTCTCTTCAACGCATAGATGACTTCGGTTTTGATGTAGAAATCCTCTTTATCTGCAACAAGAATGGGTATCGAGTTTCTGAGGTACCAGTAAACTGGGCCGACGTTAAAGGCTCAAAAGTCAGCCTTATCCGTGATTCTTTTCGGATGTTTACCGATATCTTTAAGATAAGATTGAATGACCTAAAGGGATATTACCGTTCATAAAGATAGAAGCTATTGGTCTACTATAAATTGAATTGAACGCTCATATAAAGGAATTTAGGCCCTTTCTTAAAGTGAGTGGGTAAGTTTTACTTAGTTCCCTCTCCCCTTGTGGGAGAGGGTTAGGGTGAGGGGTATTAAAGATGAATATCAACCTGATTTACGCTGCAAAAAGTCTCAGAAAAAGGTTCACCGAGGTAGAAAGGTTATTGTGGTGGCATTTAAGGGCAAGACAGATAGAAGGTTTTAAATTCAGGAGACAAGAGCCTATTGGAAGATATATTGTCGATTTTGTTTGCTTTGAGAGTAAAGTAATCATTGAAGTTGATGGCGGTCAGCATTCTATAGAAACTGAGAAAGATAAAAAAAGGGATGAATGGCTGAAAAGCGAGGGCTTTAAAGTTTTTAGGTTTTGGAATAATGAAGTATTAACTAATACAGAAGGTGTTTTAGAGGTGATAAGAACTAATTGTTTATCTCACCCTCCCCTTAATCCCCTCCCATCAAGGGAGGGGATAGAAGATATATAATTCTCATCAAGGGAGAGCGTATCTACTTGAAATGAGAAAGAACCGGAATTTAATCCCTCTATATCTAAGGAAAGAAATGGACACTCAAGACAAAAAACAGTATTTATTCCCCATAGCAATTTTTTTGATCGCTTTTCTTTATTCGAGCTTTTTTCTCCAGGGGATTCGTTTATTCGATAATGATTATAACCAATGGCTTACTTTTGCAAGGGAAAATTCATTATCTAAGGCTATATGGGATGTTTTTAATCCTGTTCTCAATGATTGGAACGTCGACTTTCGTCCCACCCAGACGTTGATCTTCAAAGCACTGTTCTCCCTGTTTGATTACAACGCCTCTGGTTATTATTATTTCAAATCATTCATGTTAGCCCTATTCAGTACGGCCTATTTTCTTTTCCTCCGTCACTACCTCAACAATCTGGCAGTTGCAGCGTTTAGCGCCCTCTTTTTGGCCTTGGCCTCCTCAACCTTCACATCGTTGATGTGGGTAAGCGATTTCGTTATTGTCAGCGAGTTTTGGGCGCTCCTCGTTTATGCAATCTTTCTGAATCTTGAAACCAGAGAGACACCTTCCAGAAAGGTCTTGATTACCTCCCTTGCCATAATGCTCATCTTGACAGTTGCCTGTGACCGTACAAAGGCCAACGGGAAGTTAATACCTGGAATCCTTTTCCTTTATCTTCTTCTGTTCGACTGGCGGAAATTGAAGAGGTACTGGTTTGCAATTTCGCTAATGGTTATTGCAGTTGTCCCATGGAAAGTACTGATCAATAACCCGGCCCCTTTTTTACGCGCTGATCCCGGAACAGTTCGATCCCATGCCTGGCAACCAGCGTCCCTCCATAAGTTTTGGAATCTCCTCGGAGGAGACTTCGAGCCATTTTCATTAATCTACTCTGCGCATCCGCCAATAAGTGTCTTGGCAATCATCGGCTTCCCATTACTGTTTTCTTTTATTATAGCAATGCTTTTCTTGATTTACCGAAGATACGCCTTTGATCAGAAAGTTGTTCAATTTTTGGCTGTCTGGGGGGCGGTAAATGTAGCGGCACTAATGTCCTACCCTTCTCTGCCGCCTTACTTCCAGGCTCGATACGCCATCAGTGTCCTCATTCCGCTCGTCCCGCTCCTGCTCATTGCGATCTACCGTGCGGCAGTAATTGCATGGGGCGGTCGGAAGGTCCCTGAATTATTGATAGCAACACTCGTAATGACTACTATCTGTTTTCACGGATATCATACTTTTCGGGCTCGAAACATTCTCCCGCCTATCATGATTGCCTCGGACACACTTAGAGAATACGTAGCAAATAATTTTAAAAACACCTGGTTTTTCTACATAGATAACCCAGTATGGGCCTTCAGACCAACAACCGATGGCAATCAGTTTTTCAGTTATAAAGAAGAAAAAGTAGAAAGCGTTGAATCCCGACTTCCGCCCAATACAAGTTTTTATATAATCAGCCAACGTCCATTAGAAGCAAGTTTTCTTAAATTGCATAAGTCATTTCCCGGAAAATCTGAAAGTTTATTTGATAGAATTTTTAATACTGGGAAAACACCATTTTATAAAACCACTTTTTATCTTTATAAAGTAGAGTCGGGCTAGTGTTTAACGGGGTAAATTGTTTAGGCTTTTTCTAGCTTCAAGTGGGTAAGCCCTTAAGTTCCCCCTCCCCCTCACCCCCTCCCACAAGGGGAGGGGGAATAACCTATCCACTCAAAAGAAGAAAGAACATTTTTAATTATTCCGCCTGCCTTTCATTATCTGTCTCGTCATCTCAAGGTTTTGAAGTATCTCTTTATCCTGCGGGTAATAGGAAAGGGCCTTTTCAAAGATCTCTAATGCCTTATCCATCTCTCCATTTTGTGCATATCCTATTCCGATGTTGTTTAATGCCTCCATATTCTTTGGATCAATCTTTAGTGCCTTATCATATAAGACAAATGACCTTTCTCTATCTCCCTTATCTTTATAGATATTTCCAAGATTAACATAAGCCTCTGTATAATCGGGTTTATGTCTCAATGCCATCTGAAAATGTTCAGATGCAAGTTCAAGTCTTCCCATTTTATAATAAGCAAGACCCATATTGTAATTGCCTTCGGGATAACCGGGATATATCTTTAGTGCCTTTTTTATGTAAACAACAGCCTCATCAATTTTTCCTTCATTTATTAATAAACTTCCGATATTTCCGTACCCTTCAAAATAGTCGGCCTTTATGCTTACAGCCTTCTGAAAGGCGGCCATTGCCTTGTCTCTATCACCAAGCTTTGTATATAGCATCCCTATATTGTTAAAACTCCGGTAGTTCTCCTTTCTAAGCTCGATGGACTTATTGAATTCCCTGAAGGAATCTTCAATCCTACCCATATCTTTGTAGATGACCCCAAGATTGTAATGGGGAAGAGACCACTTGGGGGCGAGGATGATTGCTTTTTGAAACGAGATGATAGTCTCACTTAAAGACCCACTAGTTTTTAGTGCGGTCCCCATATTGTTGTGGGCCCTGGCCCTGGCAGGAGATTTGGAAACAACGTCCCTCCAGAGAGTGACTTCGTCGAACCAGATAAGGTTTCTCTGATATGTGAGGATGGAAAAAAGGATGATTAGAATTGGGAGGGTTACATTCTTCATAAAAATAAAAAAAGGCCGGGTTTCCCAGGCCTGTATAATACCAACTAAGCTTTCATTCGGCTCAATAGTAGATGTTTGAAAGCAATTTGGTATAAATAGTACCTATTTTTACCGAAAGGCAGTCACTACAACAGACCTCTTGCTTTAAGTATTCCAGCAAGCCTCTGATCACCTGCGGCATAATCCCGCATGGCATCTATTATGGCCCGTTCTCTCTTTTTCAACTCTTCAATATCCTCTTCCTTCTCTCGAAGAATCCTTGCTACAGGCGCAACTGCCGTCCTTCTGTCCCATAGAACGAATCCGACCATCCCCAGCATACTTGTAAACAGCAAGCCAAAGCCCCACATCATAACGCCTTCCACCCTCTCGATCCGCCTGTCAACCTGTTCAAATCGTTTATCAATCTGTTCGAAGCGTTTGTCAACAGATTCCTTGAATTCCTTTAAGGAGGTCTCCATCCTTATTAATCTGTCTCTGTCTTCGAGGGTAAAGGAGACGTCCTTTGCCCACACATTCGTGACAATTAAGGATATGGTCAATGTCAGGAGATAGGTTTTAATCCTTTTCATTTTCATAGCGTAACAATAATCGACTGTGTTATTTAAGTCAAGTTAAGAAAGGGGTATAAAAAAAGGCCAGGTTGCCCTGGCCTTCAAGCTTATTCAATTCAGATATTACAGAGTCCCGGTGGGTGTTATGTCTACCGAGGTCGTGGCAGCGGTTACAGCTGCATCGGTCTGGGCAGCCCCGGCAACCTTTGTGACGTATTTCCACATGCCCTGATCTGACTCTATGTAAAATATCTTATCGCCCTGCTTGTGGGATACGCCGATAGTATAGAACGTCCCGGTAGCGTCGTCTGTGGCGAATATTTCGCCTGAGACATTAGCGGAAAGCTTGGCACCAGGCAAAGTACTAAACACACCAGCGCCGGTCGTCAAAGCAACTAACAAGTACTTCTGGTTGTCGACAAAGTATGCCTCTTCACCGGTCGCTGCGTTCTTAGCGTCTGAGTGGGCGGCTGAGTTGTAACCCCTAATCCTGTAAGCAGAGAACTGCGGGATGGCAATAGCTGCCAGGATTCCGATGATCGCCACAACGATCAGGAGCTCGATGAGTGTAAAACCTTTCTTGTTCAATTTCTTTCTGAATTTGATAAACATGTCTTCCTCCTTTTTTTGATTTGAATGTTAGTGTTAGTTGTCAGTGTTGGAAATAAGCCCTTCCTCACCCCCTTACTTAAATGATTTTCAATAAATTTTCACCACAGAGTTCACTGAGTACGAAGAGAAATAAGCAATAGATGTGCCATCTTGTAACTGCTTGGAATGATAAGAAATATTTAATATGACGGAGCCATGTAGGACTGTTAAGTGTTACTGTGTGACAAAAAACGTCACCACGATGCCATCACTAAATCAGCCGGGCATCTCATATCCCATAAGCCGGAACAAAATATATCTTGCATCCACCATACTCCATAGTCCCGGAAAAAGACAGATTTACTACAATTCCAGCATCCGGTTTATAAGTATCAATAAAGCTCCTGAATGAGCGGGTCAGGGCAGGCTGCTTCATTTCATGGGCCTTTGCCTCTATGGGAACGATACGGTTATTAATATTAAGGATAAAATCCACCTCAGCCTTTGCAATTGTCCTCCAGTAAAAAAGCTCCTTGTTTACCTGAAATCTCTTCTTAAGTTCAGAGAAAACATAATTTTCAAAAAGGAGGCCCTCATCCCCTCTCCCGCCAAATAACTGGAAATTAGATAAAGCGGTATTCCTGAGCCCATTATCCAGTAAATAGACCTTTGGCATCTTTGATATCTCTTTCCTCTTATTTTTAAAGTACGGGTTTAAAAGTGACACAATAAATGTATTTTCAAGAAGGAAAAGATATTTTTTTGCCGTTGCGACATTAATGCCGAGGGTCCCTGAAATCTCATTGATATTCACCATATTCCCAGCTTGCGCTGATAAAAGCTTAAGGAGATTGTTGAAGGCCAAAATATCTTCTATGTTCGCTATATCCTTAATGTCCTTTCTGACATAACTTGAGTATATCTCATTAAGTATGCTCACCTTTAACTTCATATCATCAGCCTGAGAGACCTTGGGATAGCCACCAAACACCAGATATTCATACAGATACGGCAACAACTCATTCTTAACCAGACCTGATGAAGGATTGAAGCGGTTTTCAAGGATGTCCTGAATAGTGCCAATGTTCTCTTTTACTCTGGCAATTGAGTCCCCTTTAAACTTTAGGAATTCAAGGAAGTTTAGAGAATCAAGCTCGAAGACTATCTTCCTTCCGGCAAGAGAGTCCTTGAATTTCTGTCTTATTTCCAGGGTAGAAGAGCCTGAGACAATAAGCTTGATGTTTGGGTGATGATCGTGAATTATTTTTAGAAAATTGGATGGATTATCTATATACTGTATCTCATCGAGTGCGACAACAACCCTCTTTTCAGGCGGATAACCAAGTAGCCTTAAGTAATTAACAAAGGCATGAGGCCCCTGATTCAGGATGCCGAGAATATTCATATCCTCCAGATCAAAATAGGCCTTTTGTCCTTCTGGAATATCATTCAGCAGGAGCCTGACCAGCGTGGTCTTCCCAACCTGCCTGGAGCCTATAATTACAATGATCTCATCCCTGTCCATCCATGGCAGGATTTTGTTTTTCAGGTCTCTTCCTATTAGCCTCATAATATATATACTATCGTATTGCTTTTATGAGGTCAAACTAACATAGCTCTACAAATAAGTCAAGAAAGATCTCTTGCTAAGTACGGTGGGTGTCCCTTTACCCCCTTCGACAGGCTCAGGGCGAACGGGTCATAACCGTTCATGGTGAGCTTGTCGAGCCATAAAAAACGGGCATGAAAAATATAGAACCAAAAGTGGGGTGGGCAAGCAACAGGAAATGATTTTCCCCTTGCATTTCATTTCTTTAAATGGTATATATTGTACAGAGGGTTATGATTCCCCTGCGATGTTCGTGATTGGGTTAAAAATTTGAGCCAACAGTAACAGAACGGGAGCTTTCCCTAACTGTGGTGAGCAAGCCTCCACGAAAGAGGAGGACGCCTTAAGCAGCGATAAAGCGCCCACTTGAACCTACAGGTTCGAATCTGTTACCCACACGGCACCGTGGGGGATTTGCTTATGTGGATTTATCTATCCACAAGGCATATGGAAAATGGAAAATCGAGAGACTAAAAAGGGATTTAAGAGTTGGACCGGGGGATTGATGTTTTTAGCTTTATTGACGATTATTGCCTTAACACCGATAGCATTAATGGCAAAGGAACGTCTGCCTTTTGAGGTGAAGGTGGTTGATGGGCTCTCCCCCATGCAAGATCTAAAGGGACTTAGTGCATATCTAAATAATGGGATATATTCCCGGCTCCTTGAAACAATGCGCCACCCTTTTCCCCAGCGTTTTTAATCTCTTTTTTTCAGATTTTCCTGTCAAGTTAACCCTCCTGTTTTACCGTAAATCAGCCGTATGTAATGTTATGAAACTCACATGATCTTCGGTCACAAAGAAGGATGAAAATTAACCCCACCCTCACCTCAATCCTCTCCCTGAGGGAGAGGAAACTTTTTTGTTCCCTCCACTTCAAGGGTTTATGCCCTGTGGGTAGAGGGTTAGGGTGGTGATGGGGTAAAAAGGTATTTTCAGGTGAAGTCCGTTATCAGAAGAGAGATGATCGCGAGGCGCAACTCCCTTACTCAAGAAGAGGTGATGGAAAAGAGCGCCATGATCCAGAAGAGGGTTCTGGAGCTATCCATTTATCAGGAATCGAGGACTATAGGGCTTTACGCGAGTTTCAATAACGAGGTTTCCACGTCACTGATATTTGATGAGGCCCTGAAGGACGGGAAGCAGGTTTTGTACCCATGCATCAGAAGGGAAACGAAAGATCTTGTTTTCTTCCCAGTTCAAGGAAGGGATGAACTGGAGTTAGGCCCTTTTGGGGTTATGGCCCCTCCATACAGAGAGGGAGGAGGCAGCTTTATCAATGAGGCAGCTCTACTCCTGATACCGGGCGTATGTTATGACACAAAAGGCGGGCGTCTCGGATACGGCGGGGGTTTTTACGACAGGAGTCTGGGAAAAGTTGTGGAACTCCCCTTTATTGCGGCCTTGGCGTATGAGTTTCAGATACTGGACGAGGTGCCGATGCAACCGCACGATATAAGAGTTAATGTGATTATTACTGAACAAAGAGTCATAATCTGTAAATAGTCTTCATCCGGAAGCCCCGTTTTTCCCTCCCCCTTGACGGGGGAGGGTCAGGGTGGGGGTGAATTAGGTTGTAATTCAGTGTGCTGCAACTTGGTTCCCCCTCCCCTTAATCCCCTCCCGCCAGGGGAGGGGAGTTTCAAGATAGAATCTAAATAGCATAGGAGGTAATAAATTGGATACATCTTTAATATTGACGGCGGTAATAGCCGTACTGGCAGGTCTTGCTGGAGGCTTCCTTCTGAAGAAGCTTGCTGCGGGCACCAAGATCCAGGCAGACGAGAAGCTGGTGGAAAAGATCTTGAACGATGCAAAAAGGGAGGCCGAGACTACAAAGAAGGAGGCTCTCCTCCAGGCGAAGGACTATCTTTATCAGGCAAGGGCAGATTTTGAGAAGGAGAGCAAGGAAAAGAGACAGGAGCTTCAGGGTATAGAGCGTAGGGTCGTACACAAGGAAGAAAACCTGGATAAGAAACAGGAACTTGTTGAAAAAAGGGAGAGCGAGGTAGTCAGAAAAGAGAAAAACCTGACTCAGGCCGAGCTCCAGATCCAGGAGAAAGAGAACAAGTATACAGCCCTGATAGAGGAGGAGAGGCAGAAACTGGAAAGCATATCCGGGATGTCCTCTGAAGAGGCAAAGCAGATGCTGATTTCCGCAATGGAGAGCGAGGCAAGGCACGATGCTGCTAAGAGTATAAAGAAGATCGAGGATGAGACCAAGGAGGTTGCCGATGGAAAGGCCAAAGAGATAATCTCCGCTGCCATCCAGAGATATGCGGGTGAATACGTGGCTGAAAGGACAACCTCGGTTGTGCATTTACCGAGCGATGAGATGAAAGGAAGGATCATAGGAAGGGAAGGCAGGAACATAAGGGCACTGGAGGCGGCAACCGGGGTTGATTTTATCATCGACGATACCCCGGAGGCCATCATAATATCAGGGCATAACCCGGTAAGGCGCGAGGTAGCCAGGGTATCCATAGAAAGGCTCGTCACTGACGGAAGGATTCACCCTGCAAGGATCGAGGAGGTCGTTGCCAAGGTGTCCACGGAGATTGAAAACTCCATCAAGGAGGCCGGGGAGCAGGCGACCTTTGATACCGGACTGCATGGAATACATCCGGAACTGGTGAAACTTATAGGAAGGCTTAAATACAGGTCGAGTTATGCCCAGAATGTATATGCCCATTCTCTTGAGGTGGCCTTTTTCTGCGGGGCCATGGCTGCAGAGCTGGGGATCAACCAGAAGCAGGCAAAGAGGGCTGGACTTCTCCATGACATAGGAAAGGCAGTGGACCATGAAGTAGAAGGCTCCCATGCGGTAATAGGTGCTGAGCTTGCCAGAAAGTACGGGGAACATCCCAAGGTAGTTCATGCCATCATGGCCCACCACGAAGAGGAAAAGCCACAGACCGTCCTGGCATTCCTCGTGGCTGCTGCGGACGCCCTTTCTGCTGCAAGACCCGGTGCAAGAAGGGAGATGGTGGAGACGTATATAAAGAGACTTGAAGAGCTTGAAAGAATATCCACATCATTTAAGGGGGTCAGTAAATCCTACGCAATCCAGGCAGGCAGAGAGATAAGGGTGATGGTCGAACCAACTGAGATAAACGATGAGGCCTCTCATATCCTGGCAAGAGACATAGCTAAGAAGATAGAAAGCGAGATGACTTATCCCGGGCAGATAAAAGTTACTGTTGTCAGGGAGACCAGGGCAGTGGAAGTGGCGAAGTAAAAGGAGATGCAGGTATAGGTGGAGGCATAGGTAGAGAAAGAGCCTTTTCTTTACCTTTACCTTTACCTCTACCTTTTATTTATGAAGGTATTATTCATAGGCGACATAATAGGGAATCCCGGCAGAAAGGCTGTGTCACAGCTTTTGAACGGCCTTATAGACAGGAACAACCTTGACCTCGTCATTGCCAATGGAGAGAACTCCGCTGGCGGTTTCGGGATAACACCCCAGATTGCAGAGGATCTGTTCGAACTGGGTATCAATGTCATAACCACAGGCAACCATATCTGGGACAAGAAAGAGATAATCCCATACCTGCCAACCCAGAAGATGCTTCTGCGGCCCGCCAATTACCCTCCCGGAGTTCCTGGATTCGGCTCTACACTTGTCTCGGCTCACTCCGGCGAGACACTCGGCGTTATAAACATAAACGGCAGGGTCTTCATGGATGCACTGTTAGACTGTCCCTTCAGGGGAGTTGACAGGGAGATAGAGAGGATAAAGGGGAAGACCAGAGCAATCCTCGTCGATATCCACGCAGAGGCCACATCCGAAAAAATGACCATGGGATGGTATCTTGACGGCAGGGTGAGCGCTGTCCTCGGTACCCATACCCATGTCCAGACAGCTGATGAGAGGATACTGCCGAAGGGGACTGCCTTTATATCTGATGCAGGGATGACTGGCCCCCTCGACTCAGTAATCGGAATAGACAAGGCGCAGGCCATAGAGAAGTTTATTACCCAGATGCCGAGAAAGTTTGAGATCCCTCATAAGGACATAGAGCTGAACGGGGTCATCATTGACATAGACGCCGAGAGCGGCTTGAGCAGAAGTATATCCAGGGTAAAGATGAAATTGGATAAATAACTCCCACCCTCACCTTAATCCTCTCCCTGAGGGAGAGGAAATTTTTTTGTTCCCTCCCCTTCAAGGGGAGGGTTAGGGTGGGGATAGGGGAAAGAGGGTATTTCCCGGTGAAAAACATTGACGAACAGTTGGACCTGATCAAGCGCGGCTCCGTAGAAGTCATCTCAGAGGAAGAGCTTATAAAGAAGCTCAAGGAGGGGAGACCTCTGACCGTAAAGGCGGGTTTTGACCCCACAGCCCCGGACCTTCATTTGGGACACACCGTCTTGATCCACAAGCTCAGGCAGTTTCAGGAGCTTGGTCACAAGGTTGTCTTTCTCATCGGCGATTTTACCGGTATGATCGGAGACCCCACGGGGAAGTCAGAGACAAGGAAGTCCCTCACAAGGGATGATGTCCTAAAGAATGCGGAGAGTTATAAGGAGCAGGTCTTTAAGATTCTTGACCCTGAAAAAACGGAGGTGAGGTTCAACAGCGAGTGGATGGACAAGATGACTGCTGTTGATATGATAAATCTGGCTGCAAGATACAATGTGGCCAGGATGCTGGAGCGGGATGACTTTCATAAAAGGTTTAAAAATGGCCAGTCTATCTCTATCCATGAGTTCCTCTATCCGCTTATCCAGGGGTATGATTCTGTTGCATTGAAGGCAGACGTCGAGATAGGGGGGACTGACCAGAAGTTCAACCTCCTGGTTGGCAGGGAACTCCAGAGGGATTACGGCCAGACTCCGCAGGTTGTAATAACCATGCCCCTTCTGGAAGGGACCGACGGCGTCAATAAGATGAGTAAGTCCCTCGGGAACTACATAGGGATAACCGAGCCTCCGAAGGAGATATTCGGCAAGGTTATGTCTGTCACAGATGAACTGATGTTCCGTTATTATGAACTCCTTAGCCATATATCAACCCAGGAGTTGACTTCATTGAAGGACTGGATAAAGAACGGGACCGTACATCCAAAAGACGCCAAGGTGACCCTTGCAAAGGAAATGGTGGCGAGGTCCCACGGCCACAATGTTGCGGAGCAGGCGGCAGAGGAGTTCAGCAGGATGTTCAAGGCAGGCGGGCTTCCTGACGAAATAGAGAAAAAAACAACCTCTTGTATAGGGGACAGCTCTTCTGTTGTCCTGGTACTATCCGGGGCAGGGCTTGCGTCAAGCAACTCCGAGGCAAGAAGGCTTATCCAGCAGGGCGGGGTAAGTGTTGATAATAATAAGGTCACAGATATCCATGCGGAACTGGCTGCCGGGAATGAATACCTGGTTCAGGTCGGAAAGAGGACGTTCGCGAAAGTGAGATTAATAAGAAAATAGTGACCCTGATGGGTGTGCGACAAAAATGTTGGTACATTTGTTCCGTAACCTCCCCTCCCCTTGCGGGAGGGGATTGAGGGGAGGGGGAACTAAATTGTAACACCTTGATATTACAGTCCAATTCACCCTCCCCCTAACCCCCTCCCGTCAAGGGAGGGGGGATATAATAGCTTCAAAATGGAGACTACCAACATTTTTGTCGTACACCCTGCCCTGACTTTTACCTTGAAATTAAAGAGTTTTTTAAGATATATTATATAGATACGGGGGTTTAAAGATAAATGGGAGAGAGCTTTATTCAGTCCCTCTTTGCTGAGAGGCTTGGTGGGAAGAACTTCGGGAAAGATACTAAGATTTATAAGTTCGAGAAGATAAAGAGGGCAAAGAGGGCGGCCATTGCAGCCCATCCTGGGGTTGAGCTTATAGACCTTGGTGTCGGAGAGCCTGACGAAATGGCATTCCCGGGTGTTGTGGATGCCCTCAGGGTTGAGGCAGGGAAGCCTGAGAACAGAGGGTATGCTGACAACGGCATCCAGGAGTTCAAGGACGCTGCTGTGCGCTATATGGACAGGGTGTACGGAGTAAAGGGTCTTGACCCTGCGACAGAGGTGCTGCACTCCATAGGTTCAAAGCCTGCCCTGGCCATGTTCCCGTCTGTATTTATAAATCCAGGGGACGTGACCCTCATGACTGTCCCTGGGTATCCCGTAATCGCAACGCATACCCGCTGGTACGGCGGGGAGGTGCATACCCTGCCGCTCCTTGAAGAAAACAACTTTCTCCCGGACCTCGACAGCATCCCTGAAGATATCAGGAAGAGGGCAAAGCTCCTCTATCTGAACTATCCCAACAACCCTACAGGTGCGGTTGCAACAGTGGATTTCTTTAAAAAAGTCATAGAGTTTGCAAAGGCAAACGACATCATTGTCGTCCATGATGCGGCTTACGGGGCCCTTACTTATAACGGCAGACCCTTTTCATTCCTGTCCGTTCCCGGTGCCAAAGAGGTTGGTGTCGAGATCCACTCCATGTCAAAGGCCTTTAACATGACTGGATGGAGGCTCGCCTTTGTAACAGGGAACCCGCTTGTTGTGGCAGGGTTTGCCAATGTGAAGGACAATTATGACTCCGGCCAGTTCATAGCCATTCAGAAGGCCGGTATATACGCCCTTGAGCACCCCGATATCACTGAAGAGATTTGCGGGAAATATAAGAGGAGACTTGACCTCCTGGTGGATGCATTGAATTCCGTTGGTTTCAGCGCAAGGCAGCCGAAAGGCTCTTTCTACCTTTATGTTAGAGCTCCCAAAGGGATAAAGGGGGGGAGGAGATTCAATACCGCCGAGGACTTCTCAGAGTTTCTGATTACAGAAAGGCTCATCTCAACAGTTCCGTGGGACGACGCAGGAAGCTTCATAAGGTTCTCCGCCACCTTTATAGCCAATGGGGAGACGGAAGAGAAGAGGGTAATTACAGAGGTCAGGAAGAGGCTTTCAGAGCTGAATTTAGAATTCTAAAGATTAATTTAACCACAAAGATCACAAAGAGCACAAAGTTAAGATATTCATAAACCGCCTTTCTTTGTGACCTTTGTGTCCTTTGTGGTGAAAAAATGCATGTTGCTTATATCGGTCTTGGCTCCAACATGGGTGACAAGACTGCCAATCTGAAAAGGGCCATTGAGGAGCTTGGAAAGGCTCCGGGAAATAAGGTCTTAGCGGTATCGTCCTTCTATGAGACCGAACCTGTGGGAAACATAGACCAGGACTGGTTCATAAATGCGGCGGTAAAGATTGAACCCGGCCTTACACCACGGGAACTCTTAGAGATTCTCCTTAAGATCGAAAAAGAACTCGGCCGCGTGAGGGATACAAGGTGGGGACCACGTGTAATAGACCTCGACATCCTTATCTATGACGATCTGGTATTAAATGAGGAAGGACTCTCCATACCTCATCCATATCTTCACGAAAGAGGGTTTGTCCTGGCGCCATTGGCTGAGATAGCCCCGGGGCTTATACATCCCCGGCTAAAGAAGAGCATGTCGGAGCTCCTAAAGGGGCTTCATGATAGTAAAAAAATAAAAAAAGTCAGGAGGACAAAGGTATGAAAAAAACACTGTTACTGTTAATTCTCTGCATTTCAATCACTGTCACCGGGTGCAGAAAAAAGGAAGAGGCAGGTTCCGTGGATGTAGGTGGCGGCAACGTACAGGCCCTTCAAGACACCGGCCAGATTGAAGCACAATATAAGGATGTACTCGCAAAAGACCCCAGGAACTATGAGGCCACAGTAGGCCTTGGGAACCACTATTTTGATGCTGGCCTGCCGGAAAAGGCCATAGAGATGTATCAAAAGGCCCTTGAGATAAACCCGAATGACGCTAATGTCAGGACGGACATGGGGACCATGTACAGGACGACTGGGAACTTTGACAAGGCCATCGAAGCGTTCAGAAAGTCTGCCTCCATAGACCCGATGCATGAGCAGGCAAGATATAATCTCGGAGTTACCCTATACCAGGACAAGAAAGATCTAAAAGGGGCAGCCGATGCATGGGAAGAATTGCTCAAGATAAATCCTAATCATCCTAATGCCGAGGGCCTGAGGCAGGAGATAAGCCGGGCAAGGAACCAGCAGACACCTGAATCCAAGTCACCATCCCGCGGGTGGGTAAAGTAACTTTGTTCAGATATTTAATTTTCGCAGCGTTTATTTATATCGCTTATAAAATAATCAGGTCTGTCAGCGTCCGTTCTATAGAGCCCCCTGATACGGCCAGGACACCTATCGGTGAGGACATGGTCAAGGACCCTAACTGCAATACATATATTCCTCTTAAATCTGCCATAGTGGCCAATATAAAGGGGAAGTCCCATTACTTCTGCAGTAAGGAATGTGAGAAGGAATTTAAGAATAAATAAAATGGAGGTACAGATATGGATTGGGGGATGAAAAACCGTTTGTCTCAGATAATAAAACCGGATGGGAAGTGCCTGTTAATGCCTATCGACCACGGCTATTTTCTGGGGCCTACCTCAAAACTCGAGAGGCCCGGGGAGACCATTAAACCGCTGCTTCCTTATTCTGATGCCCTATTTGTAACAAGAGGTGTGTTGCGCTCATGTGTGCCGCCGGACAGCAATATCCCGATCATCCTCAGGGTATCAGGCGGAACCAGTATTGTAGGGAAAGACCTGGCAAATGAGGGGCTTACCACATCCATAAAGGAGGCCATCAGGCTGAATGTTTCCGCTGTTGGTCTTTCTATCTTTGTGGGAAGTGATTATGAACATCAGACACTGATGAACCTGTCAAACCTTGTGAATGAGGCTGAGGAGTTCGGCATACCGGTAATGGCGGTTACAGCAGTCGGAAAAGAACTGGAGAAGCGGGACGCCCGTTACCTCTCTCTATGTTGCAGGATCGCCGCGGAGCTTGGTGCAAAAGTTGTAAAGACATACTGGTGTGAAGATTTCGATAAGGTGACTAACAGTTGCCCAGTGCCGGTGGTTGTGGCTGGAGGGCCAAAGACCAATACTGAGATGGAGGCGTTTCAATTCATTGCAGACGGGATGAATAGGGGCGCCATAGGTGTAAACCTTGGAAGGAACATCTGGCAGAACGCCCACCCTGTGCCAATGATAAAGGCCATCCATGCCATTATCCACGAGAATGCCTCGGCAAAAGAGGCCAATAAGATATACGAGAGTGAGAAAGGTAAAAAGGTTAAAAAGTAACTATGCGCGTTGCAATGTATTACAGCAATAAAGATGTAAGGCTGGAGGAGAAACCGACTCCTAAAATTGGTCCAGGCGAGATACTGATGAGGGTTGAGGCCAGCGGTATCTGCGGCAGCGACGTGATGGAGTGGTACCGTATCCATAAGGTGCCGCTCGTCCTTGGACATGAGGTCAGCGGAGTGGTCGCAGAGACAGGCGAAGGTGTAACGCGCTATAAAAAGGGAGACCGGATATGCGCAGCTCACCATGTCCCCTGCAATACCTGTCATTACTGCCTGAGCGGCCATCATACCGTTTGCGACACCCTGCGCAAGACGAATTTTGAGCCGGGCGGTTTTGCAGAATATGTGCGTCTCCCGTCTATAAATGTGGACAGGGGTGTTTTCCTGCTCCCTGATAGTGTCTCCTTTGAGGATGCCACCTTTATCGAACCTCTTGCCTGCGTCCTTCGCGGGCAGAGGCAGGCGGGGTTGCAGCCGGGTCAAAGCGTACTTGTAATCGGAAGCGGAATAGCAGGCCTTCTGCATATTCAATTGGCAAAGGCACTTGGTGCAGGACGCATAATAGCCACAGATATTAGTGAATACCGGATGAATGCGGCCCTGAGATTCGGGGCCGAGGCAGTTATTAACGCAAACGATGATGTCCCTTCCCGTTTGCGGGAGTTAAACGACAACAGGTTGGCAGATGTGGTTATACTGTGTGCCGGAGCTGCAACTGCCATAGAACAGGGCCTGAAATCTGTTGAAAGATGCGGAAGCGTCCTCTTCTTTGCTCCCACTAACAAAGGAGTCACAATACCATTCTCCGTAAATGATACCTTCTGGAGGAACGAGATAACCCTTACGTCATCGTATGCCGGAAGCCCGGCGGACCACGTGACGGCCATGGAGCTTATCCGCGCAAAGAGGGTGAATGTGAATGATATGATAACCCACAGGCTGGGACTCGGAGACACTGGAAGGGGTTTCCAGATGGTCGTAAATGCGCAGGATTCCCTGAAGGTGATCATTGAACCGCAGAAATAGGAAATGCTTAAGAGAAAGTTTCTGCACAAATCTTTATACTAATCCCATATCTTCCCACCGGTACAAAAAGCACTTTGATATTGACAGCCAGAAGTAATCCAATTAGTATTTATACATAGATTACACGGAGAGTGCAGATGACTAATATTTCGGTACGCTTACCTGAGAAGTTGCTGCATAATGTGGATAAGTTAGCCCAGGAGTTGCATCTTCCACGAGCTGAATATGTGCGGAAAGCCTTGGAGGTTATGAATTCAGAAGTTTCAAAGCAGCGGCGCAGAACCAGACTTATGGAAGTCAGTCATCGGGTAAGAAAAGAAAGCATGAAAATAAATAGGGAATTCGCTGAGATCGAGCATGCCCCAGCGGTTTAAACACGGCACCATATGGCTGGCGAACCTATACCTAATTAAATCTGTCCTTTTTTTACATTTGTTCTTCCCTTTATCTCCTGACAAGCGTCTGTGATTTCTTTAAAGCAATAATTAAGAGGTTTCTATATGTTTGGGACTTTACGTCTTATTCTAGCGGTCATGGTAGCAGTAGCTCATGTTAATATTAAAGTTTACGGCAGAAGCCTTGGAGCTATGGCTGTTGTATGCTTTTTTATTATCTCAGGTTTTGTTATGACTGGTGTTATCAGGTCCTATTACCAGGGGGAAAAAACGATGTTTTATTTGGACAGGTTTATGAGGATCTACCCTCAATATCTGTTTTTTCTTGGTCTAACAATTCTAATAATTTGGATATCAGGTGCGTGGAGCATCGTCTCGCCCCCTAGCTATATTTTTCTTTACAACCTAACGGGGGGGGGGGGGGGGAAGATATCCATAAAAACTACATGAACTATCTTTATAATTTCACAATTGTGCCTCTCAACTTCTCCCAAGTCTCGGATAATTATGGCACTCCATTTCTTCATCCAGTCTGGTCTCTCGGAGTAGAATTGCAATTCTATGCAATCCTCCCTTTTATCTTAAGACTAAAGGCATTCAAACCATATCTTGTTTTATACAGTATCCTTATATTTTCGTTTGCCGCCTATAACCTTATAAATGAACAATATTTTTGCTATTATTTATTACCAGGCACCCTATTTATTTTTCTCAGCGGTTCTCTTCTTTATGATTATGTTGGTGGGGATAAAACTGTTGGGAAGTATCTCATGGGGCTTTATCTCTACATGCTTATTTTATTTGTTACGGTCATCATGAGTAGAAATACAATTTCTACTGCTGACGGCTTTAGTATTATAGATGTGTTCACTGGATATTTATTGGGTCTGCCGCTGATATTCCTTCTTTCATTGTTGAAGAGGAGAAAATTTGATGAATTCATGGGGAATATTTCTTATGGAGTATTTCTTTCCCATTTTCTTATAATCTGGTTCTTTCCTTACTATGGCATATTTGATCCTAAAAATAATGTATTCCTGTTCTTATCCTGTTCCATGCTCCTTGGTTTTATTGGATACTATTTTGTCGAAAGGCCGGTATTGCAATGGAGGAGGAGTATACGTAAAAATGCAATTAAATAAAATCGCATATATCGGTAGAGTAGTTCTTCTTTCCCTTATACTTGCTGTTGTGTCTGTCCCGATCTTGGATTTAATCTTTGATCAGGACAAGGCAGCCTCCCGTATAGCAACAGTGTTATCAGAGGAAAATGTTGATATTCTTTTTTTTGGAGATACGGTTATCAGAGCTTATGAGTCTGGCGAAAAAAATACTGGGATTGATTCGTTGTTGGCAGATAAAGGACATTATGCAGTGCTTTCAGCCGCAAACTCCGGGACGGGCCGATCTAGAGCCAGAAATCCAGAGTATTCTCCGATAGTATACCAGGATTACATTGATATTGTAGCAAGATCAATATATAAACCAAAGGCCATAATTATTCCGATCAACCTTCAAAGCTTTTCAGAGAGCTGGTTTTCTGACCCTCGTGCCCAGTTCCACCTGGAGAGGCTGAAGGCAAGGCTGAGATATGTGAGGTTTTCGAAGGGAGATTTTATGGAATATCTCGAATATAAACTTACAGATAAACTTGAAAGGGAAGACTCCTTATGGATCAATAGCGAGGTTATTTATGGCGATGTTTCTTTAGGGGTAAGGGGAAAGATAGACTACGAATCTAGGATTGCGGAACGTTCTTTTGATTATGATGATTTAAAAATTCAAATAAAGCTCATGAAGCAGTTTGAATATAATTATATGAACATAATTGAAAGAAGGCATAAGATGTTTGATTGCTTAGATAAGACAATAGATACAGCCAGGGCAAACGGGATCAAGGTTGTTTGCTATATCACGCCGATTAATTTTGAAGATGGTGGAAAATATGCCGGTGATAAATTTACAAAAAGAGTTAAAAATAATGTGGCTATAATAAATCAGTATTTGAATGATAAAGGGATAGATTATCTTGATATGTCGTTTTCTTTGTCTTCTTCCCATTTTATGGATAAATTTGTCAGTTCCGCACGCCTGAACCTAAATGGTAGAACCTGGGTAGCTAATGAACTGAATTATTTGATAGCAAGCAAATTAAAGGGGCGAGGTAATTAATTGGGGATGGCTCATATTGTTTTCAAACCTAAAAGCAGAACCGATACCTTGTTGACTTGCTCCCTAAGTGTGACCTGTTCCCAATTATCCTGCCTTGATAGCTACTAATAAGTTCATTTGTATGGCAACATAAAATCCCCCTTCATCCCCCTTTTCCAAAGGGGGAAATACTACCCCTCTTTGGCAAAGAGGGGTCAGGGGAGATTTTGAAATATGTCTTCTTACCAATGAACTCCTTAGTAATCTATATATTCATGGCAGACCTCAAAATGTAGTAAATGGGACGGTTGTACCATTTATTATTTTTCCTAATCTTGGCCGGTTTTTTCCGTTTTTCTACTTCTCCGCACAAAGCCACATATGGGCTTCACGGGGCGGGATGGCAAAGGTGAAATGATCACCGGTCACATCCATTTCATGTCCATGAAGTTGGCAACGATAGGCGCTTCGCTTCGCTCAGAATGACATGGAACCGCATTGTTTTACATATTTAATTGCCGGAGCAATAGTAAGAAAAAATATAATTGTTAGCAGATAAATGATATAATTAACAAACCATATTGCGGCCTTTATTATCCCATGTCCAACCTCGACAAACATTACGAAGAGCTTTCCAAATGCAGCAAATGCGGCTTCTGCCAGGCATTCTGCCCTGTTTATGCCGTTACCGGGATAGAGCCCATGGCAGCCAGGGGCAGAAATGCACAGCTGGCGGGATTTATTGAGGGGAAACTCTCCCTTTCCGAGATTGAGGAGGCCCTTTCTACCTGTCTTCTCTGCAGGGCATGTGTCCCTTCATGTTTCTCAGGGGTCAAGACCGATGAACTGGTCCGTGTCGGACGGGAGGAGATAGAAAAGAACAAAAGGGGAAGCCTTCTCAAGGAGCTGGTTTTTAACACTATACTTCCTTATCCTGAAAGGATGGCCGTTCTTCTGAAGGGACTCTTCTTCCTGAAAAAGATGGGATTGGGAAAACTGGCTGACAGATTAGATGTGATCCCGGCTTTTTTGATGATGCAATATCCCAGGAGGTTTCTCAGGTACAGGTCTTCGGCAGAATCAACCGGGAAAGGAAAGACTGTTGCATATTTCAGAAGCTGCGGCTTTAATTATCTCCTGCCGGATGCAGGGGAGGCGACAATCCGTGTGATTCAGGATCTCGGGTATGATGTCATTATTCCCGAAAACAACTGCTGCGGCCTTCCGCCTTATGCCCATGGATATACAGATGTTGCAAAGGACCTGGCAAGGAAAAATATAGAGGCCCTTGAAAGATATGATCTCATACTGACAGAGTGCGGGAGCTGCTCCTCTTTCCTGAAAAAGTATGCAGAACTCTTTTCGGATGACCGCAAATATGCGGAAAGGGCGAAGAGGCTCTCTGAGCGTATCTTAGATTCCAGCGAGTTTATCTTTAAGAATTTGCAGTTTACGTCTCACGCCTCACATGGGGCGAACACAAGGTTCGCCCCTACGTCTCACGGCCTTAAAGTCACCTACCACGATCCCTGCCATCTAAGCCGCTATCAGGGGATCACCAGTGAACCGAGGGAAATAATCAAGTCAATCCCTGGCATTGAATTCATAGAACTCCCTGAGGCAGACTGGTGCTGCGGAGGGGCGGGGAGTTACAGCATAGAAAACAAAGAGATTTCCGAGAAGATATTGGAGAGGAAGATAAATAACGTGAAGAAGACAGGCGCCGATATCCTTGCCACATCATGCCCGTCCTGCATGATACAGCTTTCCTACGGCATAAAAAAGGCCGGGTTAAATATCAAGGTCTTGCATGTAAATCAGCTCCTTAATTTAACCTTTAAAACCCCTGAAATTCCGGCAGATAAATAAGGAATAGGTCTTAATGGCCTTCTCCCCTCTCCTTATCTCTACCTTTTTGACCTCTTTAACATCTTCAAACAACGACCTGACATAAGGGTCTTCTTCCATGCCCGGACCAGCAACAAGTAGGGCATCGGAGCCGATATCCGGGGGCTCCCACAGGCTATACTGGTTCAGCCTTCCTATGCCTGTAAGCTCGTAATTCCATTTCTAATTCATAAGTGAATTAATAATCCACGGCCAAGCAACAATAGACTTCACACGTTTGCTATCCAACTCCATTTCCCGTAACGATGACGATAAATTGTTTTCAAGAGCATCAATGCTGTCAAAAACTCG
>JAUSKU010000037.1 GCA_030646755.1 Deltaproteobacteria bacterium | reverse complement strand
AAACGATTTGCTCAAAACCGTTTCGGTAGGCAACGGCGGTTAAGACAAAAAAAGAGTAGTTTTGGTAATATTATTGCAGCATAACAGCCTATACTGCTGATGCCCCGAATAGCTGCCCGATTCTATGTCGGAATTTGGGTTAAGGCTGGTCTGCGACAAATTTGTTAGTAGTCTCCATTTTGAAGCTATTATATCCCCCCTCCCCTCAATCCCCTCCCGCAAGGGGAGGGGAGGTTACTCGAATGTACCAACAAATTTGTCGTACACCTAGGTAAGGCTGGGCAGAAGGTGCGACAATGTAACATGGAAGCAATGTAGCATGGAAGCGGTCTTTACAATCCTGTGCCCATTTGTTACTATCTTAAAACGTATGGAAAACAAGATAATGGTAGAGGTAGCAGTTGTTGCTCCTCTGGATAGGACCTTTTACTATACAGTCCCTGAAGAGTTCTCATCGCGGGCTATATCTGGCATGAAAGTGACGCTCCCGTTTGGTAAGAGGACAGTTACCGGCTATATAGTCGGATTCCCGGACGCGCAGGCCTTGGCTAAAGACGGCAGCGCTCTCAAGTTGAAGGATATCAAGGATATACCCGATCCTGAACCTGCCTTCACCCCAGAGATCCTTGAATTCTACAGATGGATCGCCGATTACTACATATCCCCTTTAGGTGAAGTAATAAAGACTGCCCTCCCTCCCTCGAAAGGTAAGGTAAAAAAGGAGAGGTTTGCGGCGTTTATTCAATCAACTGAACCTCCTCTTCCGATGACTCCGAAGGAGGAGAAGGTCTTCTCCTTTATCAGGGAAAGGGGAAGGGTTTCTTTTAAGGAACTGAATAGCGAGTTCAACAGGCCGTCCGATATTATCAAAAGGCTTTCTCAGAAAGGCGTGATTGCTGCCTCGGAAGAGGAAGTCAGCAGGAACTCTATTGAAACAGAATTCCGGCCATCTCGCCGTCCTGATCTCACAGAGCCTCAGATGGCGGCCTTTTCTATGATAACCGAGGCGATGAACGAAGGCAAGTTTTCCCCATTTCTGCTGCATGGGGTTACCGGGAGCGGGAAGACAGAGGTTTACCTCAGGGTCATAGAGGAGGCACTTAATATGGGGAAAGGGGCCATCGTCCTTGTCCCGGAGATATCACTGACCCCTCAACTCCTGAACCGCTTCAGGTCGCGTTTCGGGGATAAGGTGGCGGCCCTTCACAGCGCCCTGTCGGATGGTGAAAGGTGCGATGAGTGGAGGAGGATAAAAAGGGGGGAGGCCAGGATAGTAGTTGGGGCCAGGTCTGCCATATTTGCCCCTATGAAAGATCCGGGTGTTATTGTGGTGGATGAGGAACATGATTCCTCGTACAAGCAGGAGGATGTCCCCCGTTACAATGCTAGGGACCTTGCCCTTGTCAGAGGTAAGGCGGTCAAAGGGATAGTTATACTTGGTTCCGCCACGCCATCCATGGAATCTTATTATAACGCAAAGATATCCAAGTTTAAGTACATAAGCCTGCCTGTCAGGGTTGAGGAAAGGCCTATGCCTCAAATGATTGTTGTAGATATGAAGGATGTGGGTAAAAAGCAGATATTCTCCCGTCAAATGACGGATTGTCTGGAAGAATCGATTAAAGGTAAGAATCAGGCCCTCCTCTTTTTAAACAGGAGGGGCTTTTCCACATTTATGATATGTTCCGACTGCGGTTATACCTTCAAGTGTCCTAACTGCAGCATTTCCCTGATATATCACCAGGGAGAAGGGGTCCTTAAATGTCATTACTGCGATTACTCCCAAAAGGCGTTCCCGATATGTCCCAGTTGTAAGGGAGGAACTGTTGGTCTCCTGGGCCTGGGAACCGAGAAGGTGGAGGAGGAGGCAAAAAAGGCCTTCCCGGATGCCAATGTGGCCAGGATGGACAGGGATACTATGTCAAGGAAGGGGTCCCATGAGAGGATCCTTAAGAGGCTTGAGGACGGGGACCTGGACATACTTATTGGGACCCAGATGGTGACGAAGGGGCACGACTATCCGGGGATTACAACGGTGGGCGTCATCTCTGCCGAGACCTCCTTGAACCTGCCGGACTTCAGGGCGGCGGAAAGGACCTTCCAGCTGATTACCCAGGTGGCAGGAAGGGCCGGAAGGGGTAATGCCCCGGGAAAGGTTATAATCCAGACCTTCAACCCCGACCACTACAGCATAAAGGCCGCCAGCAACCATGACATGGAATATTTTTATGGAGAAGAGGCCGGATTCAGGAAGGAGCTGGGATATCCGCCTTTTTCAAGGCTCATAAATATAAGGCTTAGAGGCAACAGTGAAATGAAGACAGCCGCGGCTGCGAAGAGTCTCGAAAAGATCGGCACGGATGCAGTAAGGGGTTGTAAGGGTATGGTGATCCTTGGACCAAGCCAGGCCCCTATTTATAAGATCAGGGGGAAATACCGCTGGAACATGTTGTTCAAGGGGAAAGATACAGGTAAACTCCATTCCCTTGTCAGGAACATGCTCTCCAGGGTAATAGGGAGTTCAGATTTTAGGGGGGTGGACGTGCAGGTAGATGTGGACCCGCTAAATATGCTTTAATGCCGGCATTATAATTGCTTGCAACTGTTTGATTGTATAGAACTTTCGAAAAAATTGACTTAATTGACAGGGATGCGTCCTGCCTTTACCCGGAGTATAAATAGCAATGAAAAAAAGGATGATCATAGGTTTAAGCTTTATCCTCCTCCTCTTCACCATCGGTGGAGCGGTAGTGGTATGGAACTTAGAATCCCTCACAGATAATCAAAAAAAAGTCGAAAGGGCGCTGAACAAGCACCATGACTACCTTTCTGCCGTATCAAGCCTGGAGACGGCTCAAACCGAGCTTTACAGGTACCAGGCAGGATATAGCGGAGGTCTCTCGTCCCTTACAAGTTCTGTAGATAGCCTCGACTATTATATCTCACACCTTATGGCCGATACCTCTGATGAATCTCAAAAGGCATTGCTAAAGGAGGTATCATCTTTGCTGGATGAGTATAAGCAGAAGGTGAGCCTTCTCCTTACATATGAGGAGCGAGATCGCAGGGTGAAGCTCGAGAAGGAGGCTGCGGAGCTTGGGGACAGGATAAAGGAAAGGCTTTTAGGCCTGTATGCGATTTCCGAGGCTGAGACGAATCAATTGATCCCTATAGGGGTCAGAATAGTCTCACTTTCCAAACTGGTTATTTATCTTACCCTGTTTTTTAGCGGAACACTGGCCGTCACGGGGTCGATCTGGCTGATAAAGGGGATAACAGGGCCTGTTAAGAAACTCGTTGACGGGACTTACGCCATATCAGAGGGGGACTTCAGTCATCGCATTGACGTGGCATCCAATGACGAACTGGGGATTCTTTCTGAGAGGTTCAACCATATGGCCGAGGCTATTTCCAGGAGAGACGAGGAAGTCCAGTCTACACTGGAGGAACTGGAATCTACAAATGAGGAGCTTCAGGCCTCGTATAACGAGATGGAGGCTTTGACCGAGGCCCTTGAAGGCGCCAAAAATGAGTTGGAGATTGAGCACAGGAGGCTTGTTGAGTCAAAGGAATATCTCCAGAATGTCCTTGAGGACTCCCCCGACGTCATAATAACAACCGACACTGAAGGAAACATAGTAGAGTTCAACAAAGGCGCCGAGGGGATGCTTAGGTACAAGAGGGCGGAGGTAATAGGGACCCCGGCAGAGCATCTATATATGGACGAGTCGGAAAGGCAGAATATACTAAAGGTTGTTGAGGAAAAGGGGAAGGTTACCAATTGCGAGACAAGATTGAAGACCAGGGACGGCAGTGTCCTGGATGTAAACCTTACCCTGTCCCAGCTCAGGGACGGTCTCGGCAACCTTATCGGTACCGTTGGCATAAGCAGGGACATCACCGAGATAAAGAGAAAAAGGGAGGAACTCTTATCCCTTAACAGGAAGCTCCAGGAAACTACTTTGGCGCTTGAGGCTGCCAGGGCTAATCTGGAAAAGAAAGTAGAGGAAAGGACGAAGGAACTGAGGGACGCGAATGAGATGCTCATAGAGTCAAACATAAGGATAAAAGAGGCTGACCGCTTGAAGTCAGAGTTCATGGCCAATATGAGTCATGAGCTCAGGACACCTCTAAACGCCATTATCGGATTCTCCGAACTGCTGCTGGACGGGATAGATGGGGAGATAAGCGATGTGCAGAGGACAGACCTGACTCACATCAATGACAGCGGCGTTCATCTCCTGGGGATAATAAATGACATACTGGACCTTTCTAAGATCGAGGCCGGAAAGATGGATATGGTAAAGGAAGAGGTGGACCTGACCGGCATTATCAGAGGGGTTATCTCTGTTGGCAAGACCTTGACAAAGGGGAAGGATGTGAAGCTGGTGGATTGGGTAGATGAGGGGCTGCCTACAATAGTGGCGGACGGTAAGAGGTTAAAGCAGATTGTCCTGAATCTGATCTCCAATGCCGCCAAGTTTACGGAAAAAGGTGAGATAACAATAAAGGCCGAGCCGTCAGGTAACAGGCATGTCCTGATCTCTGTCAGGGATACCGGCATAGGTATAAAGGAAGAAGACATCCCGAAGGTGTTTGAAAAATTCAGACAGATAGACATGTCGAGTACAAGAGATAAGGGAGGAACAGGCCTCGGCATGGCTATTACAAAGAAGCTTGTGGAGTTGCACGGAGGAAGTATGTGGCTGGAGAGCAAGGTCGGAGAGGGAACTACATTTTATGTTAAACTGCCTGCAAGTGCGTAACAGCTGGTTAGATAGCTTACCGGGAGCGGATCATGAATAGAAGCATCTTGCAAATCGAAGACAACGAGGCCAACAGGACGCTGGTAAGGAGGGTGCTTGAGGCAAGGGGTTACTCCGTGTTTGATGCCGAAGACGGCCTCAGCGGCATAAGGAAGGCCCAGGAGATAAAGCCTGCCCTTATCCTCATGGATATAAATATACCTGGCCTTGACGGATATGAGGCTGCAACCAGGATAAAGAGCATAAAAGAGCTCGAAAATACGCCTATAGTAGCCATAACCGCCAGCACCATGCACGGTGATAGAGAGAGGTGTCTTTCTGCCGGCTGCATAGGTTATATACAGAAACCGATAGATATAAAGAGGTTCCCTGAACAGATAGATGAGTTCCTTTCAGGCAGGGAGGAGAGCCTCTCCTTGGAAGAGGAGAGAAGCCACCTTAAGGATTACAGCCATAGGCTGGTTACAAGGTTGCAGGAAAAGGTGATGAGCCTTGAGGTGAAGACCCAGCAGCTTGAGGCCAGGGAAAAGGAGACGGAGGAGATATACCTGAATGTGATGGCCTCTCTTACCAAGGCGATGGAGGAGAAAGACTCATATACTGCCGGGCATTCGGACAGGGTCACCTATTATTCGGTTGAGATAGGAAAGTTCATGGAGCTTGGCAGTGACAAGATTAAGGTCCTCACGAGGGCAGCAAAACTTCACGATATCGGGAAGCTGGTTGTAGACCTGTCGCACATAAACAAACCTGGCAAGTTAGATGAAGAGGAGTGGGAGCAGATGAGGAGACACCCGGAGGTGGGGGCCAACATCCTTGGACCTCTCGGTTTCCTCAAGGAGGAGGTGGAGATCATAAGGAGTCATCACGAGAGATGGGACGGCACTGGTTACCCTAATCGCGTAGATGGTAAAAAGCTGAATCTCCTGAGCTGTATAGTGATGGCTGCAGACAGCTATGATGCCATGGTGAGCAACCGGAGATACAGGGCCAGGGTCTCGCCAAAAGAGGCCATTGCAGAGCTTGAACGGTGCAAGGGGAGCCAGTATCACCCTGTAGTTGTAGACGCCTTTGTTGAATTCATGAACAGGAAGGGTATTGACCACCGGGAACATCTGCTCCTCTCTGCACCTTAGTGTTGATTTTTCCCTCCAAAAAGACTATCATGTTAGCATGTCTATCCTTAATATAATCAAGTACCCTGATCCTATTCTAAAAAAGAAGTCTGAGCCTGTCAGGGAGATCACGCAGGAGATCCAGAGGCTTATAGATGAAATGGCGGAGACGATGTATGCAGCCCCCGGCGTAGGCCTTGCAGCGCCGCAGGTAGGAAGGTCTGTAAGGGTTATCGTCATTGATGTCAACTCCAAAGAGGAACAAAAGAGGGACCTCATATCTCTTATAAACCCTGAGATCATTGAAAGGTCAGGGGATATAGCCTGGGAAGAAGGATGCCTCAGCATCCCCGATTACTCAGCAGATGTCAAACGGGCCGAAAGGGTTGTAGTTTGCGGTCTTGACAGGGACGGGAAGAAGAGGGTCATTGTCGGTGAGGAATTACTTTCTATAGTTTTGCAGCATGAAATAGACCACCTTGACGGCATGCTGTTTATTGATCGTTTAGGCCCGATAAAGAGAGACCTCGTAAGAAGGAGACTTAGAAAACAGGCAAGGGTCGATTCCATATGAGGGTCGCCTTTATGGGGACGCCCGACTTTGCCATCCCATCCCTCATGGCACTGATAGAAGATTCCTATGATGTCGTTGCTGTCATAACCCAGCCCGACAGGCCAAAGGGGAGACATGGAGTTTTGACCCCTCCCCCTGTAAAACTCCTGGCGCTTCAGCACAATATCCCGGTATTCCAGCCATTAAAGATAAAGAACAGGGATTTCTTCCCCGTCGTTGAGAGACTTAACCCAGATATTATTGTGGTTGTAGCTTACGGCCAGATTATCAGTAAAGAGATTCTCGACCTGCCACCAAAGAGATGCATAAACATCCATGCCTCACTTCTTCCGAAGTACAGGGGTTCCGCACCTATAAACTGGGCGTTGATCAATGGTGAAAAGGTAACAGGTGTGACCTCAATGATTGTGACCGAAGGGCTTGATTCAGGCCCCATCCTCCTTAAAAAAGAGATTCCAATAGCTGATCATGATGATGCCAGGTCCCTCCATGACAAGCTTTCCGAGGCAGGAGGCAGGCTGCTTTTGGAGACTATGAGTGGGATAAAAAGCGGTACTCTGACCCCTATCCCACAGGATGAATCTGAGGCGACATATTTCCCGATGCTTAAAAAGTCAGACGGCCTTATAGACTGGACCAAGGATGCAAGTGAGATAAGAAACCGCATCAAGGGACTTATGCCATGGCCTGGGGCATACACATATCTGCATGGAGAGATGCTGAAGATATTTAAGGCGGAGGTCACAAGTGGTCAGTGGCCAGTGGTCAGTGGCCAGTTTTTCTCCCCCGGAACAGTGGTGGAACTCAATGATAATGGAATTGTGGTAGCTGCCAGGAAGGATTGTATAATGATAAACGAATTGCAGATGGAAGGAAAACGCAGGATGACTGCTGCTGAATTTATCCGTGGGCATAAGATTGAGAAGGGGATGGTGTTAGGTTCCAATGTATAAATGGTGCAAAAAGGACAGGGGTCAAGGGGTCAAGGGGTCAAGTGAATCACCTCGAACTCTCGAACCCACGAACCCCAGAACCCTGTTTATAGGGCTTCTTATTGCCTCGGTTGCAGGCATCTCTATTTTGGCCTTTCTCCTGTGGTGGGTTCCGACCATAGGCCTCGGAAACATAAACAGGGCCCTTCCCTATGTTCTTGCTGTTCTTCTTATAGGCATCATCCTCTTTCTCCTTTCATCGGCGTCCCTTCTTGCATTGAGCGCATCCGGCAGAAATGTCCCGTTTTCGGACAAGCTGCGGGGTATCCTTGTAAAGCTGTTCTTCCCTGCCATGTTATTTCTCGGAGGGATATTCAAGGTGGAAAAGACAAAGATACACAAGGCCTTTATAGATATAAACAACAGGCTCGTAAAAGCCATGCCTCTCAAGGTCAGGCCGGATACATTCCTGATCCTCATGCCTCACTGTTTGCAGTTCCAGGACTGCGAGTTCAAGGTCACTAAGGATATCGAGAACTGCGGAGAATGCGGGAAATGCGAGATAGTCGAGCTGCTCCACCTCGGAAGAGAGTATGGGATAAAGCTGTTTGTCAACACCGGCGGCACGTCGGCCAGGAAGATAGTGGCTGAAAGGAGACCCAATGCCGTGGTAGCCGTTGCCTGCGAAAGGGACCTTGTAAGCGGGATCACAGACAGCTACCCTTTGCCAGTCGTCGGGATTTCGAATATCCGCCCCGAAGGATACTGCGTAAATACCCATGTGGAGATTGAGAGGGTTAAGGAGGCAGTGAGGGGTTTCCTGGGTTCAGGGGGTCAGACGATATGATCGCTGAAATCGGTAAAAACAGTTTTCCCTGGTACTTGTGGGATATTTATAGGAAAGGTTATACAGGGAGTTTGTGGATACAGAGCGGAAAACTTTGGAAGGAGATATATTTTGACCATGGGCTGCCTGTCGGGGCAAAGTCAAATATTCTCAAAGAGTGCCTGGGAAGGCTTCTGGTCAGCTCCGGGAAGCTTCCCATAGATAAATGTGAGGACTCCCTGATATTGATGAAAGGGTTGAAGAAGCGGCAGGGCGAGGCCCTGGTCAGGATGGGTCTGATCAAGGAAGAGGAATTATCCGAGCTGCTGAAATTCCAGCTTAAGGTGAGACTCCTCGACCTGTTCAGTTGGAGGGATGGGGTATACAGTTTAAAGGAAGGGAGCGTCCAACATGCCGTCTCCCTGGATGATAATATTGGAAAGATCATTATTGACGGCGTTAAAGAGAGATACACGAATTTAGAAACGGAGTTGTTCCCCTTAAAAGGAAGGTATCTTAAAAAGAGTGATTCGTTTGAAAATGTTGTTAAAGAGTTTGGGCTCGAAGCCTCACAGGTCGGTCTGGACGGGAAGCTTGTGGACAGCATCTTGTCATTGGGTAAGGACCCTGTATCCTTACTTTACGCCTTCCTTTTGACTGGCGCACTGACTACCACTGAAACGTCGGAGGAATGGGAAAGGCTTAACGGATTCTATGAAAAAATAAAGGACAAGAACCACTTTGAGGTCCTCGGAGTAGATCAGAATTGCAAGGACATAGAAGTAAAGAAAAGCTATTACAGCCTTGCGAAGGTTTATCATCCTGACCTTTATGAATCCAATCCTGACAAGAAGCTTCGCTCCCTTGCGAATGAGGTATTCTGCCAAATATCCTCGGCCTATGAGGTGCTTTCTGAAGAAAAGAGCAGGAAAGAATACGCGGATCGGCTAAATAGGGGGGATCTCGAAGGAGACCTTACTATGGTGAGCAGGATACTGCTGGCAGAGATGGAGTTCAAGAAGGGACAGGCTTATCTTAGGGTCAATAACTTTGATGGCGCATTCAAGTGCTTTCAAACAGCTGTTGACATGAACCCGGAGGAGGCGGAGTTTTATGTCTACCTCGGATGGTCTATGTATAACAAGTCCGGCAGAACCATGGATGAGGCGGATAGGGGAAGGGAATACGTTGCGAAGGGTATCTCCATTAATCCCCGGATAGCTATGGCCTATTACTTTCTGGGTTATATTTACAGGGTTGAGGGTAACCTCGATGCGGCATTGAAGGAGTTTAACAGGGCCCTCAGGTACAATCCAAATCTGGTGGAGCCCCTGAGGGAGATAAGGCTTATAAACATGAGAAAGGAAAAAGAGGAGAAAGAAGGAAAAGACAAAGGGACATTCCGCAAGCTCTTTGGCCGGTAACCTTTATGACCCCAACATCCCCCCGCTCCTTAGCCCTTGAAATCCTCAACAGGATTGAATCTACAGATGCCTATGCCGACATCCTGCTGGAAGAGGCGTTCAGAAGGCATCCGCTCAAGGACGTTGACAAGGGGCTCCTTACGGAGCTTGTATACGGGGTCCTTCGATGGAAAAAGAGGATAGACTGGATAACAGGCCTCTTCTCCTCCGTCAAGCCCGCCAAGATGGAGAGAGACATCTTAAATATCCTAAGGATAGGCACGTATCAGCTCCTATTTTTAGACAGGGTCCCGGCTTCTGCAGCAGTTAATGAGTCGGTAAAACTTGCTAAAATCAGAGGTCAGAGACAGGGAAGCTTTGTTAATGCGGTCCTCCGGGCCATTGACAGGGGAAGAGATGATATAACATACCCGGATCTTTCTGCCGATCCCCTGCGGCATATCTCTATAAAGTACTCCCACCCAGAGTGGCTTGTCATGCGGTTTATCCAGGAACTCGGTATTGACGGGGCCATAAGGCTCTGCCAGGCAAACAACGAGCCTCCTCCTCTGACCATTAGAATAAACTCCATGTCTATATCTAGAGAAGGGCTTCTCCTCAGGTTGTCAGAGGCAGGATATGACGTCTCCTTCACTCCCCTTTCACCGGCAGGCCTTATATTAAAAGGGGCCGGCGATGTAGTAAGCATCCCCGGTTTCAAAGAAGGACTTTTCACAGTTCAGGACGAGGCATCTCAGCTAATATCGTTCATACTCGACCCGCAGCCTGGAGAAAAGGTCCTTGACGCATGTGCTGCCCCCGGAGGGAAAGCAACTCATATAGCCGAGCTCATGGCCGACAAAGGGGAGGTAGTGGCGACGGATATAAAACCTCAAGGGGTAAGGAGGATTGAAGAAAACTTAAGGAGGCTCGGTTTAAGGTCTGTGAAGGCAAAGGTCATTGATGCCGCCAAGCCTTTGGAGTTCAAGGAAGGGGACTTTGACAGGGTCCTGCTGGATGCCCCGTGCTCAGGTACAGGTGTTTTGAGGAGGCATCCTGAGGGAAAATGGCAAAAGAGGGAGGAGGATATCCCTGTCCTGGCAAAGAGGCAAAGGACGCTGTTAGAAAATGTATCGATCTATTTAAAGCCAGGGGGAACCATGGTTTACAGCGTATGCTCCGTGATAAAAGATGAAGGGGAGGGCGTAGTGGATGCCTTTCTGTCTGTGCATCCTGAGTTCATCATGGAACCCGCTGTTCCCCAGATAGGAGATGCCGGGGAAGGCCTCGTTTGCAATAGAGGGTTCTTTAGGGTATACTCCCATTTGCAAGGGATGGACGGTTTCTTTGCTGCAAAATTAAGAAAAATATAAGGTAAATATGTTTAAGATTGTTGAAAAAAAAGAGCTTGCCCCTAAGATCGTGAAGCTTGTCATAGAGGCCCCTCAGATAGCAAAAAAGGCCCTTCCTGGCCAGTTTGTAATGGTTATGGCACAGGAAGATGGTGAAAGGATTCCTCTTACCATAGCAGGATCTGACGCAGTTAAGGGAACCATAGATATAGTTTTTATGGAGATAGGTAAGACAACTGCCCTTCTCGGGAAGATGAGGGAAGGCGATTTTGTCCCAACCCTTCTTGGCCCCCTGGGGACCCCAAGCCAGATAGAGAAGTTTGGGACAGTGGTGTGTATAGGCGGCGGGGTCGGCGTCACTGCCTTATATCCCATAGCAATGGGATTGAAAAAGGCTGGAAATCTGGTAATAGGGATTCTGGGGGCAAGGAAGAAGGAGCTGGTAATTTTTGAAAAGGAGATGATATCCGCTACTATTGCACTAAAGATTGCTACGGATGATGGTAGCTATGGGATAAAGGGTTTTGTGACGGATATCCTGAAGGAAATAATTGAGGTAGGGACACATATCGATCTGGTCTATGCCGTGGGCCCTTTACCCATGATGAGGGCAGTTTCGAACCTTACCAAGCCTTATGGAATAAAGACGATTGTAAGCCTGAACCCTATAATGGTGGATGCCACAGGGATGTGCGGCGCATGCCGTGTTACTATTGGTGATGTTACAAGATTTTGCTGCGTTGACGGCCCTGACTTTGACGGACACCTGGTCGATTTTGAAGAGCTATCCCAGAGGCAGAAGAGCTATCAGAAAGAAGAGAAAGAGATAATGAACATGTAGGGGCGAATCTTGTATTCGCCCGTCAGATTGGTCGATCACTAGGATCGTCCCTACCAAACCTGTTATTTACACGGCCCTTCCACTACTCCACCTGCTGCCATCCAGTTTCTTATCCCTCCCTTCAGGTTCTTTACCTTCTTGAAGCCGGCACCATCCAGGATCTTTGATGCCCTGGCTGACCTCACACCGGCGGCGCAGTAAACCACTATCTCTTTTTCCGGGTCAAGCTCCTTAAGTCTTGTACTAACATCTGCGAGGGGGATATGGACACTTTTTGGAATTCGGCAGTTGGCGACCTCGTCGTTCTCCCTTACATCAAGGATAATAAGACCCTGGCTTCCTTTTGTTATCTTATCCTTTAGTTCTTGGGGCGTAGCCTCCTCATAGGCAAGGACAAGACCCCTACCTAAGAGGATAACCGCCATGACAATAATGCCTATGATTCCGATAAGCTTCATGCAAACCTCCAAATGAAAGATATGTTTTTTTCCTTGCGAATATTATAACAACGGATAAACTGTTTAACAAGTGGATTGACGAGGAGTTTTTAACATTTTCAAAGAATTCGCCGTTGCCTTGATTATAGTTTTTATGCTATTTATGTGATAAGCTTAATATTATCTGACTCGCCGAGGGGTATTTTTATGGCAGAAATCGCTGCCGAACAGAAGGAAAACATAGAGCAGCAAGAGGTTCCAAAAGAGGAAGTATCCTCAGCCGCAGAGGTCATTCAGGCCATGATGAAGACCTCCAAGGCCTTCAAGATGTACCTTTCAAACAATCCCCTCCTGCACAGATTCCTTGAAGAATTAAAGACAAAAATGGGAAGCCATCTCGCAAAATATAGCGAGCTTAAGCTCGACATAGACCAGTTTGAACTCAGGTACAAGGGCAAAACAGTGTATGAGAACCGAGACCCGAAGGATAGCCTTGCGTTCAAGATGTATTCTGACGGCATAAGGTCCCTTATATTCAGTGAAGGAATGGAAGACAGGGAGATATCCGATTTCCTGGAGATTGTAGGAAAGGACCGCCCAAGCGATATCGATGATGACATAGTCACCCTTCTCTGGATGAAGGACCTTCCTCATGTCACGTATATCCTGGCAGAGGACTACCTGGAATTTGATACTGCTGGAGCCGGTCCGACCGCTCCAGCCTCGCAGCAGGAAAATATCAAGGGCGTATATAAGGCTATCCCCCCTGTATCTGAGGCTGTTCCAACCCCGACGTTGATCCACCAAAATATACTTTCTCTTAATGAAGACGAGATAAGTTGGCTGAAAAAGGCCAGGGATCTCGATGAGAAGAGGAACCCACTTGATGAGGTAGTTCAGATACTTTATTCGATCCTGTCTGTGGAGAAGGACTTTGCAGTTTTTGGAGAGTTCGTAGATATAACGGTTAATCTGATAGGAAACCTCATACATTCCGGAGATATCCACCACGCGTTGAGTCTAATAAGGTTTTTGAGGGAACTGTCGGGAAATGAACTCCTTTCCAGCTACCACAAGGACAGGCTTTCCAAGGCCATGGAAGGCACCATCTCCGCAGATATAATAAAGGACCTGGAAGGGATCATAGATACATCGGACAAGGTTAAGCCTGAGAGCCTGAAGGAGCTACTGCTCCTTTTTGGCAAAACAGCGATAAAACAGAGCTGCGAGCTTCTTGGAATAGTGCAGAAAATGGAGATGCGGAAGGTTATAGTGGATGCACTGGTAGAGATCGGCAAAGACACACCTGAGGTATTCTTCCCATATTTGACGGACAGCAGGTGGTACCTGGCAAGGAATGCGGTCATCATACTCAGGAGGATAGGCAGCCCAGCTTCTCTGGAGCCGGTAAGCAGACTAATATACCACAAGGAGCCAAGGATAAGAAAGGAGGTGCTCCTTTATCTCGCGGCGATACCCGATGTCAAGGCAAGGGCTTATATCCTGAAGTTCCTGCATGATGATGTCGGCGCACTCAGAATCCATGCCCTGAAGGCATTGGCTGATTCTAAATTCCACGGCGCACTCAAGCCGATTTTTGAGATTGCTACATCGAAAGAGTTCGATGAGAAAGATATTGCAGAGAAAAAGGTCGTATTTGAGGCATTGGGTGAGCTGGGTTCCGACGAGGTAGTTCCCATCTTTAAGGATATGATGATGAAGAGATACTGGTTTAACAAGGCAAAGGAGAAGGAGTCGGTGATTCTCGCGGTCTCAGGCCTGAGGAAGATTAAGACTGATGCAGCCCTCAATGCCTTAGAAGAGGCTGGTAACATTAAAAAGGACGAGATAAAAGCTGTTATAACGCAGGCTATGAGGTTTATATCAGCGGAAAAGGCCAAGGTTTTGACTAAATGAGCGAGATGAAATCAGAGCAGTTAGAACGGGAGATGATCAGGATCGGCAAGACACTGATCAACCAGTTTTTTGTACTTCTTAAAACTGCCCAAAACTATGAAGAAGGGCATTCGGCGACTAATGCGCCTACCTCAAACATCCTGAAGATAGTGAGGGAGATCCACAGGCGGAACGAGGAGGCCTCTCTCAGGGTTAAGGGCGGATATCTGCTCCTCGGTGAGCTGCGTTTGAAACCCGATGCCGCCGGGTTTGACGCCTTTATGTTTACCATGGGGGAGATGAAGAGGTATTTCATTGGTGCGATTAACTTTACCCCATCCACGAGTGCTGAAGAGATAGGGAGGTTTGCCTATGTCTTCAGGGATGTAGAGCCTATCCCTTCACCGCAGACTTACCAGAAACTTATCGAGAAGATGCATCACGGTAATATCCTTGGGATTGAAATGGAAAGCCTATCTGAAGAGGAGGGATACGGGGAAGGTGATGATGCGGTTGAACTGAAGGACAGCAAGGTCAGGGCAAAGAAGGTGTATCTTCAAACTATCCATGCCGTATCAGACGTTATGGAGAATGCGAAGATGGGGCAAACTCTCAAACTAAGGAAGTCCAAGAGGGTCGTTCAGGGTATGATAGACCAGCTCCTTGCGGCTGAGACAAACCTTATTGGTTTGACCACCATCCGAAGCCATGACGAGTATACCTACAACCATTCGGTTAACGTCTGCATACTTTCCCTGGCCATAGGACAGAGAGTGGGCCTAAGCAAAGGCAGCCTTTGCGAATTGGGGATGTCAGCCCTCTTCCATGACATTGGTAAGTCTGAGATCCCCCTGGAGATACTCAATAAGCCGACGGAATTTTCCAAGGAAGAATGGGAGGCGATGCAGAGGCACCCCATACATGGGGTCAAGAAACTCATGAAGCTTAAGGGTCTTGATGCCCTGAGCGCCAGGATAATAACCGGCGCATTTGAGCACCATCTTAACTATGACTTTTCCGGATACCCAAAGGTTCCGTCATATACGAATTTAAGCCTTTTTGGCAGGATTATAAGCCTTGCAGACTGTTATGACGGGCTTACATCATCCAGGGTGTACAGCAGGGTCCCTTATCCTCCTGACAAGGCCCTCAGGTTCATGATGAACCGTGCCGGAAAGGCATACGACCCTATCCTGCTAAAGCTCTTTATAAACTGTATAGGGATATACCCGGTTGGATCCCTCCTTCTCCTCAGTACCAAGGAGCTGGCTGTTGTCATGCAGAACAACCCTGACCCTGGTAAGTGGAGCACACCCAGGGTCAAGATAATTGCCGATGCAGATGGGAACGAGGTAGATGGTGAAATGGTTGATATCTCGGACCCGGAAGCAGGCAGGGCAATCGTTGAGACCCTGGATCCCCAGAAATATAAGATCGATGTGACCAGGTATTTTGTATAGTGGTCTAAGCCGTCGTTCAAAATTAACCTGGACATCAAAATGGCGGGAACGGCATAAGGGGCCATAAAGGCTTACCCAGAAAAGCACTGGTTATTCCTTAACGGCCCCTAAATCTTGACTTTCCTGAGGCGCATCGAGTTAGTAACAACGTTAATCGAGCTGAACGCCATGGCTGCCTCGGCGATTACCGGGTGTAAAAGTCCGAAGATGGCTATTGGGATGGCGATGGTGTTGTAAAAGTAGGCCCAGAAGAGGTTCTGGCGTATCTTTGAGAATGTGGCGCGGGAGAGTTTTATTGCGCTGACTACCCCTGATAGCTCGCCTCTTACAAGGGTCACATCCGATGCCTCTATTGCGATGTCCGTCCCGGTTCCTATGGCGATGCCAACATTGGCCTGGGTGAGGGCAGGGGCGTCATTTATACCGTCTCCAACCATTGCCGTCATCCCGATCTCCTTCTGGACACGCTGTATCTCTGAGACCTTGTCCTGGGGAAGGACCTCTGATAAGACCCTGGATATCCCTACCTTCTTCGCAATGGCCTCGGCGGTCCTCCTGTTGTCCCCAGTGAGCATGATTGTCTCAAGTCCCATTTCCCTGAGTTCTGCAATGGCCTGGACTGAATCGTCCTTCAGTGTATCGGCCACGGCGATAATCCCTGCTATTCTCCCGTCAATGGATACCAGCATGGCTGTCTTTGCCTCGTCTTCAAGCCCGTGGAGATCATCCTGAACCGCGCTGAAATCAACGCCAGAATCTCTCATCAGCTTCTGGTTTCCAACCACCACCGACTTTCCATCTATCTTTCCACTCACACCATGTCCTGCGATGACTTTAAAATCAGTAAGCGAACCGAGCTTGATCTTTTTATCCTGCGCAGAGTTTACGATTGCGGAAGCAAGAGGGTGTTCCGAACCGGCCTCAATGGATGCGGCATAGAGAAGGAGGTCTAATTCGGGCGAGGGCACCTCGCCCCTACCGACCACTGACCACTGACCACTGACCACTATATCTGTTACCTCCGGCCTCCCCTTGGTAATCGTCCCTGTCTTGTCAAATACCACGGCCTTTATCTCCTTCATGGTCTGGATCGCCTCACCCTTTCTAATAAGGATGCCATGCTCTGCACCGAGGCCTGAGCCGACCATCAGGGCAGTTGGCGTAGCAAGGCCGAGGGCGCAGGGACAGGCGATCACGAGGACAGCAATACCGGCAAATATAGCAAGAGACAGCGTATCCTGGGAAGGGTTGACCCAGGGGAGAAAGATGCTGGCCGCCTTTATAATAGCTATAAAGAAGCCGGGGAAGATGAGCCAGAGCGCAAATGTTGTCAGGGCAATACCGAGGACCGATGGTACAAAGAAAGCAGTGATTCTGTCTGCAAACTCCTGGATCGGGACCTTGGAGCCCTGGCACTCCTCCACCATCTTTATGACATTGGAAAGGAATGTGTCCTTCCCCACCTTTGCTGCCCTGACCTTCAGGAGCCCCATCTGGTTTACCGTAGCGCCTATCACCTCGTCTCCTACCTTTTTCCCGACGGGCATTGACTCCCCGGTGGCCATGGATTCATCAATCTGGCTCTGTCCCTCGATGATCACCCCGTCTGTAGGTATCTTCTCCCCGGGGCGGATGACCATTACATCCCCGACCTTCAAGGATTCGACCGGAACCTCCTTCTCTTCGCCGTCAACGAGGATGTGGGCGGTCTTTGCCCCAAGCTGGAGGAGCTTCTTTATGGCAAGGGAGGCCCTTCCCTTGGCCAGGGCCTCTATGTACCTTCCAGTAAGATGAAAAGCCATGACCATCGCGGCTATTCCGCTGTAATTCTCAATAGGAAAACCCAAAAGTCTTATGGGACCGGTTATGAATGCCACACCGGTTCCCATGGCAATGAGGGTGTCCATGTTGGCAGTCAGGTTCCTTGCAGCCTTGGCCGCCGCATCGAGGGTCTGGCCCCCGTTCCAGAAGACGATAGGAACGGCAAGGATTATCATAAGCCAATCAAATCCCGGTATATGTATGCCGAATACCATGTGAAGGACCATGGCCAGGATTATCGGGGATGAAAATATCCATGCAGAGGTCATCCTGAAGCGGGCTGCGTTCATCCGCCTCATGTCCTCTTCCTCATCTGCTACCCTGGTCAGAGGGATACGGTACCCCACCCCTTCAACAATTCCGGCAAGTCCTTCCTCATCAAGGATATTCGGGTCGTATTCTATGGTTACCTTCTCGGTGGCAAAGTTGATCACGGCCTTTGCTACACCTTCGGAGCCGTTTAAGGCGGTTTCAATGGTCCTTACGCAGGAGGCGCAGGTCATCCCTTCCACAGGGAGCGTCACGGTTACGGTCTTTCCGAGCTTCTTCTTTCCCCCTCCCTTGACGGGAGGGGGTGAGGGGGTGGGTGAAATTTCAAGTGGCCGGTAATCAGGACTTTCACCCCCACCCTGACCCTCCCCCGTCAAGGGGGAGGGGAGTTGTGTCGGATGTAGGGCCGCCTCGGGGTCGGCGTCGAATCTCTTTTTGCAGTTTATATTGCAGAAGTAGTATGTCTTGCCGTTGTATTCAGAGATCCCGCCCTTCGGGGAGGCCTTGCTGACAGACATCCCGCATATAGGGTCAATGGAGGTTTCTTTTTCCACCTCTTTGATATATCTCCCAGGGTCTGCATCAAACTTTTTCTTGCAATTAATGTTGCAGAAGTATATGGTCTCCCCATTGTACACGGACGCTCCTGCGGCCATTGAGGGGTCAACTTCCATCCCGCATACTGGATCTTTAGGCAATTTATTCTCCATTGCTTTAAAGTTAAACCCGCATTCAGGAAATGTCAATCATCAGTTTAGCAATTGTCAGTTTAGCAATACAAAAGACGAAAGACCCAGAAAATAGGGCGCGCTTGACACAGGAATAGGGTTATTATAGAGTCGTTTCAAAGTCACCAAAGGTGGAATAAGCGAACATGGTTCGTATATTTATCTATTAGTTGTTCATTGCGGGCGGGGTAAACTGGGGAGAATACGAAAAACTCAGCCGGTTCATCTAAAAATGAAAAATATTTTCAATAGGAGGTAAGTCATGAAGAATTTGTTTCGTATCAATGTTTTATTGCTAATTTTATTAAGTCACATGACCCTAAAAGCAGAGGGTGCAGAATGGCTTGGGGAGTACGCCGGTGGTGAGATACCTGGATATGAAATATTGAAGTCGAAGATGACGGCGAATAGTAGCTCTGGTGGCCCTACACATGATGAGATTCCAAACTATTTAGAACTTGCCACAAAATGCCAGAAAAATGGCGGGAAGGCAATAATAAATATACGTATTATTTATTCGCTTGGGGAAGTAAGTTGGACGAAGAGCGACGGTTCTGTGGAAAAGATATCCCCGGGGGCGTCTGGTGTAATTTATGGGGATTGTGTCTATGCGGTAAAGCCTAAAAAATAGCCATTCCCAAAAGAGGTTTCTTTTGAAAGAGTTAAAAACAATTGTTTTTGTTTTTCTTGGCTCAGCAATCGTATTTGCCGTCGTAAATGCCCTTGGGATAATTGTAGATATTACTCTCTTTGTTGATTGGCTTTTTCAAAAGTCTAAGCCAACTATAGATAAGACACCACATTTACTGATAGCAGCCCTTGTGGTTATCTCTTTAGTCATAGTAAAGGGCAAACCCTCGAAGAATCAAAAAGAAAATATTTTATTTGAGAAGGCACGTCGTTGGGGGAGAAAAACCGCTCTCTCATCTTCCTATGTTCTGAGTGGTATGAGCGGGCTTCTATTTGGCGTTGGCTTTTCTGAGAAGGTTGTCTCCGGTACTGTACAAGCGGCATACATAATTTATGGGCTATTGGGATTATTATTGGCAAGTGGAATTGTATGGTTCGCACATAAATTAGCGCATGAGTTCTACCAAGATGTCGGAAACGCTAGCGGCA
The DNA here is from genome assembly GCA_030646755.1 of Deltaproteobacteria bacterium. Lineage (GTDB taxonomy): Bacteria > Desulfobacterota > JAENJC01 > JAENJC01 > JAENJC01 > JAUSKU01. The sequence continues at coordinate 59,605 of JAUSKU010000037.1, read as the reverse complement.
AGAAAAAAATGACGTTAAGAACAGTTTTTGTCCTTTTGGCATTTGTGGCCATCTACTACTGGGCTAATCAACAATATTGAATGAAGAGAAGGTGAAAAAACAACTGAATTTGAAATAGGACAACGACTCTCTTTAAAAGCGCCAGCCCGCAACGCCATCCGTGAATAATTGGAATAATTGGGACGGTTGTTCATGGCCGGCCAGATTTTGAGAAAGCTACACAGTAGGGTGTTAAATGAAATATACTTATGACTTTGCCGAGGTTAACGGCAAGGTCCCGATGATAGAGTTTTTGGATAGCCTGTCTGCCAAGGAACGTGCTAAAATATTCGCATATCTCGAAAAGCTCGTGGAGTTAAAAAACAACGCGATACATCCGAAAGAGAATCTATCCAAACATCTGGAAGATGGGATATTTGAACTAAGGGTAAGCTTTGAGAATAGGATTTCGAGAAGCTTTTATTTTTATGAAGCTGAGAGACAAATCATCTTTACACACGGTTTTGTGAAGAAGGAACAGAAGACCCCTAAAATCGAGATTGAGAAGGCAAAGGCCATAAGAGAATCTTGGAGAGGTGAAAAATGAACATTGCAGAAAAGTACCTTAAAAAGCAGCTTGCTTCCGAGGAGTTTAAACACTCGTTTCTGGAGGAAAAAGTTAAGCTTGATATCGAGTATCGCTTAGAGGAACTAAAAAAAGATATCAAGACTCATAAGAGTCCTGAAGAGCTTATCAGGAAGGTTGACTCCATTGAACAGTTCGTCATGTCTGCGTAAAGGAAAATAAAGGGGACGCAAACCTTTTTTGAGATTTTGAAACGGATTAACTAAATGTCATTTGTCACAGGATTTGCCAACCCCACCCTGACACTGCTACTCATCCGGGTACTTGTGCTCCGTGAGTATAAATCCCTGAAGGCGAGGGGAGAAAATCCTGCCTTTAGAAAATAGGGTCCAACCTAAGACATCTTTCATGTCTCCTGATTTATTCTATCTCCTCTACCTGCAAAATTATATCACCGCCTCGACTTTTAGCCAATGTAAGCACAGAGAGCCTTAATTTTACCGTGAAAATCTCCCGACCCATTGCAATTGGCTGGGCTCCCATTGCGCGAAGCATTGCAATGGGAAGCGAGGGGATGGGGCTGGAATTTAAAATTTTCATCGGTGCGAAGGGTGTCGAAGGCCCGACATGCTGGTTTAGAAGAGCCTGGAAAGAAGGACCGGCACAGCTGTTTCCACGCGTAATATCCGCTCTCCGAGGTGAACGGCCTTGAAACCGCAGGCCTCAAGCATTTCCACCTCATAAGGGATAAAGCCGCCTTCAGGTCCTATTGCCAGGGTCACGGCACAACCTGCATGACGGGGGCAAGGCTCTATGGCATCGGGATGGGCAACTATGGGCATAGTCCCTTTGATAAGGCCGGGAAGCTCGTCTTCAACGAAGGGTTTAAATTTTGGCCGGAGCCATACATCAGGAAGAACGGTGTCCCGAGCCTGCTCAAGGCCAAGGACCAGCTGCTCCCTGATCTTTTCTTCTTCAAGGGCCGGACTATTCCAGTAGCTCTTTTCAACACGCCTGGAGTTGATCAGGAATATGCGCTTTACTCCCATGGAACTAATTGACAGGAGGACCCTTTTCAGGACTATCGGGCGAGGCAGGGCCAGCATCAGGGTCAGTTCAAGAGGAGCAGGAGGATCTCTGTCGAAGGCAACGTCCATCTCCAGCATCTGATTATCGAGACGGGTCACTGTCCCTGTCCCTATCCCTATCCTTCCGTTCAGCAGGCCGACACAAAGCTTGTCTCCCGCCGATGCGCGATGCACATTCAGCACATGCTCAAGACGGCGGCCTTGCAGGCAGACCCTTTTCCTATCCTTAAAGTCGTCCTGAAAAAGTAGAATTAGATTCATGATTGAGAGGCATTATATCCGTTGTCATTAAAGTGTCAACCGGAGTTATGCCTCAATTGGGTCTGCGACAAATTTGTTGGTAGTCTCCATTTTGAAGCTATTATATCCCCCCTCCCTTGACGGGAGGGGGTTAGGGGGTGGGTGAATTGGACTGTAATATCAAGGTGTTACAATTTAGTTCCCCCTCCCCTCAATCCCCTCCCGCAAGGGGAGGGGAGGTTACTATTGAATGTACCAACATTTTTGTCGCGCACCCGCCTCAATTAAGCCTATTTCCTTTCAGTCGTTTTGTTAGTATAATATTAACACATGGGTAGCAAGCATAAGACAATTCAGGAAATACAGGAAAAGGCTGAACAGAAGACCAGGAAGCCGCCTTATTACAGCGTCCTTCTTTTGAATGACGACTATACAACCATGGATTTTGTAGTTTATGTACTCGAGAAGGTCTTTCACAAATCACCTGTTGAGGCCACCCAGATAATGCTGCATGTCCACAAGAGAGGTAAAGGGCTTGCGGGTATATATACAAGGGATATTGCAGAGACAAAGGTGGATAATGTGCACAGGCTTGCACAGGAACATGAATTCCCGCTTAGATGTGAGATGGAGAAGGCATGATCAATAAAGAACTTGAACTGATAATCGAGGCCACAATAGTTGATGCCAAGGCCAGGCACCACGAATACCTGACCGTTGAGCATATCCTTTATGCAGTCCTTCACGATGCGTTCGGAGTAAATATAATCGTCAACTGCGGCGGGAATGTGTCGAGGATGAAGGCCGACATAGAGGATTATTTTGATAAAAATATCCCCAGGCCCCGAAAGGATTTGGATTTATACCCTCAGCAGACCGTCGGTTTCCAGAGGGTGATGCAGAGGGCATTGAGCCATGTCCGTTCCTCAGGCAAGGCAGAGGCAGATTCAGGCGATATCCTTGTCGCTGTCTTTTCAGAAGATGATTCTCATGCCGTCCACATCCTCGAATCTGAAGGTATAAAAAGGATGGATGTCCTGAACTACCTTTCTCACGGAATCACAAAGAACGGCGATTCTGAAAAGGCTGATTCAGAAGGTGAGGAAGAAGCCTCTCATCGTCAGGATAAAGGTAAGGCAGCCCCCGACCCTCTGAAGCTTTTTACCGTTGACCTGGTTGAAAAGGCAGCCGGCGGCGGTATCGATCCCCTGGTCGGGCGTGAGACGGAGTTGGAAAGGACGGTCCAGGTACTTTGCAGGAGGAGGAAGAACAACGTAATCCTTGTTGGAGAACCAGGGGTCGGAAAGACGGCCATAGTCGAAGGGCTTGCCCTGAAGATACATAAGGGTCTCGTCCCTGAACTCTTGAAAAAATCCAAGGTCTTCTCCCTGGACATGGGGAGCCTCCTGGCGGGTACAAGATTCAGGGGTGATTTTGAGGCAAGGCTCAAGTCCACGCTCAAGAGCCTGGAGAACACGCCCGGGGCCATCCTTTTTATAGATGAAATACACACCATAGTAGGCGCCGGGGCAACCAGCGGAGGGTCCATGGACGCATCGAACATCCTCAAGCCCATACTGAACTCCGGGAGCCTGCATTGCATAGGCGCCACCACGTATGAAGAATACAGGAACTATTTCGAAAAAGACAGGGCCCTTTCAAGGCGCTTCCAGAGGGTGGAGGTGCATGAGCCCGATATCAATGAAACTGTCAGCATCCTCGAAGGGCTGAAGACACACTATGAGGATTTCCACGGGGTAAGATACACAAAAGGCGCATTAAGGGCTGCGGCAGAGCTCTCTTCAAAACATATAAACGACAGGTTCCTCCCTGACAAGGCCATAGATGTCATTGATGAGGCAGGGGCGGTGTTTAAGTTGGACGAATCCCGGAAGAGGAATACCATAGGCATTGCCGAGATCGAAAGGATAGTGGCAAGGATAGCAAAGATCCCTCCCCAGACCGTTTCCACATCGGACATAAAGAAATTGTCTGTGCTTGGGGATGATCTGAAAAATACCGTCTTCGGGCAGGATGATGCCATTACCTCTCTGGTGTCAGCCATCAAAAGGACCAGGGCAGGGATGGGTAACCCTGACAGGCCTGTAGGCTCCTTCCTCTTCCTGGGCCCCACCGGAGTGGGCAAGACCGAGGTATCAAAACAGCTGGCTGCAGTCCTCGGTGTAAAGTTTATCCGGTTCGACATGAGCGAGTATATGGAGAAACATGCGGTTGCAAGGCTGATAGGCGCGCCTCCCGGTTATGTCGGTTTTGACCAGGGCGGGCTCCTGACCGATGCCGTCAGGAAGCACCCTTACAGCGTGCTTCTACTGGATGAGATAGAAAAGGCACACCCCGACATATTCAACATCCTCTTGCAGGTCATGGATTACGCCACACTTACTGACAACACCGGGAAAAAGGCAGATTTCAGGAACGTGATACTAATCATGACCTCCAATGCAGGTGCAAAGGATATGGGGAAACAGTTTCTTGGGTTCATGGAAAGGTCTTCGGAATTGCAGACAAAGGGGATGGATGCGATAAAAGACCTATTTACCCCGGAGTTCAGGAACCGCCTCGATTCCATCATATTCTTTAATTCGCTGACGCCTGACATAATGAAGAAGGTGGTTAATAAATACGTATCAGAGTTCCAGCAGACACTCAAGCGTAAGAAGGTCTCTCTTATGATTTCCGATGATACCAGGATGTGGCTTGCTGAAAAAGGTTACGACCCTGCCTTCGGCGCCCGTCCCCTTTCGAGGCTCATACAGACGGAGATCAAGGATGTCCTTTCCGATGAGGTCCTTTTTGGTAAATTGAAGAAGGGTGGGAAGGTTCTTATTGATCTTACGGAAGGGCGATTGAGGTTTGACTATTCCTGATCATGCCTGTCTATAAACTGCCTGAAGAAATCACCTTTCCTCCACCTGAACTTGCCAGGAAGGATGGCCTCCTTGCCTTTGGAGGAGACCTCAGCGAGGAGAGGCTTATAACTGCTTACTCGATGGGGATATTCCCATGGTATTCCGAAGGCTCTCCCATCCTATGGTGGTCTCCCGACCCCCGCCTGATACTTACCCCTGACGAATTGAAGGTGTCGAAAAGCCTCAGGAAGGTTATCAACAAAGGGATTTTCAAGGTAACGATGGATACCGCCTTTGAGCAGGTCATCAGGAACTGTGCAGGGGCTCCAAGGGAAGGGCAGGGCGGGACATGGATCACGGAGGAGATGATAGAGGCGTACATCAGGCTTCATAAGTCAGGATACGCCCATTCTGTGGAGAGCTGGCATGAGGGGGAGCTGGTGGGCGGGCTTTACGGGATCATCATCGGGAAGGTGTTCTTTGGTGAATCTATGTTTTCCAAGGAGAGCAATGCATCGAAGGTGGCATTCGTGAGACTTGTCGAGAGATTGAAGGAGCAAGGTTTCAAGCTTATAGACTGTCAGGTTACCACCGAGCACCTTATAAGCCTTGGGGCAAGAGAGGTCCAGCGAAAGAAGTTTCTGGAACTGTTGAAAGAGGCCTTAGAAGGCTGAGCTTAATACCCAATAAGTTTGCTCTTTGCGCTCTGTTCAAAACTCTGAGTTCTCTGTGGTTTAAAACATTTTGCAAGAGGCTTAAATCATTTTATCTATTTCCCTACCGTCCATAGTTCCCAATCGCCAGCAGGCAAGAATATCAATGCCTATAGCAAATCAGGCAAACTTTTTCCCCTTGACAAAAGACACAAGTTAAATTATGGTAATCGGACTTTTTGGCCGAGGGTTTGATTCAGGCCGATTTCCCGGTTTTTGTGTGATTAAGATTAATCTTAGCGGGGGGATTCGACATGATAAACTACCTACCAATACTGGCCCTCTTTGTGCTGGCAATAGCCTTTGCCTTCGGCACCATCCTTCTATCACATCTGATAGGACCTAAAAACTCATATAAGGAGAAGCTCTCCCCGTATGAATGCGGTATGCCTCCTGTGGGAAACACCAGGGAGAGATTCCCGATAAAATTTTATATCATAGCAATGCTCTTCATTATATTCGATATTGAAGGCGTATTCATGATCCCTTGGGCCGTGGTCTTTAAAAGGCTTGGGATGTTCGGCTTCATAGAGATGGCCGTATTTATTGCAATACTCTTGATAGGTCTTGCGTATGTCTGGAAGAAAGGGGCGCTGGAATGGGAATAGAACAAGGTCTCGGCAAACTCGGCGACAATGTCATGGTTACTTCTGCGGAGAAGGTTATCAACTGGGCAAGGCGGTCTTCTCTATGGCCCATGACCTTCGGCCTTGCCTGCTGCGCCATAGAGATGATAGCCATGGTCTCGGCAAGATACGATATATCGAGGTTCGGGGCCGAGGTATTCAGAGGGACTCCGAGACAGTCTGATTTAATGATCGTTGCAGGAACTGTGAGTAAGAAGATGGCTCCGGCCCTGCGGGCAGTATACGACCAGATGCCTGAGCCTCGCTATGTCATATCAATGGGAAGCTGCGCCAATGTGGGCGGTATCTTCGATACATATGCGGTTGTCCAGGGCGTGGACGAGATAGTCCCAGTCGATGTCTATGTGCCGGGTTGTCCGCCATGTCCGGAGGCGCTCATATACGGGATCATGAAGCTCCAGGAGAAGATTGACAAGGAACATTCATTAAGAACTAAAAAAGCTTAAAGACAATTTGGACACAGATATGCACAGATGACCTATGATTTACACAGTGAAAATCATAGCAAATCAATGTGAATCAGTGTCAAGGGTTGCAAGGAAGAGAAATGTCTGAAATGGTGGTCGACAAGTTGAAAAAAAGGTTTTTTGCTTCGGTACTGGATTCCTATTCATTCCGGGACGAGAGCACGGTAATCATAAATAAAGAGGATATAGTTGCGGTCTGCGGATATTTAAAGAGCGACCCTGATCTTTCCTTTGACTTCCTTTCCGACCTCTGCGGCGTTGATTACATGGGGAGGGAGCCGAGGTTCGAGGTTGTTTACCACCTCTTCTCCATAGACAAGCACCACAGGATAAGGCTTAAGGCAATGGTTGGGGAAGGGGAAAAGATCTCCTCTGTCGTCGGGATTTGGGGCACCGCCGACTGGCACGAGAGGGAGGCGTTTGACATGTACGGGATAATCTTTGAAGGCCACCCGAACCTGATCAGGATACTTATGCCTGAAGACTGGGACGGACACCCTTTAAGGAAGGATTACCCGCTGAAAGGAAGATAGTAGAGGTATAGATGGCTGAAACAAAGAATATGATACTTAATATGGGTCCCCAGCACCCCAGCACTCACGGGGTTCTGAGGCTCATACTTGAGCTTGACGGCGAGACGGTTGTAAAGCTTACACCTGAAATAGGTTACCTCCACAGGGGGGTTGAAAAGCTCGGGGAGAACCTTACGTATCACCAGTTCATACCCCTGACGGACAGGGAGGACTATGTAGCCGCTCTCTCCAACAACCTTGCATATTGCATGACCGTTGAGAAGCTTCTCGGCCTGGAAGTTCCCCCAAGGGCCATGGTTGCCCGCGTATTGCTTACGGAGCTCCAGAGGATCGCAAGCCACCTTATATGGCTCGGCACCTTTGGTCTGGATATAGGCGCCATGAGCCTCTTTTTCTACTGCATGAGGGAGAGGGAGCAGATCCTGGACATCTTTGAGGCATGTGCAGGGGCAAGGCTTACAATAAATTACTTTGCCATAGGCGGCCTTCGCCACGACCTTCCTGAAGGGTTTGAAAGCCGGGTCAGGGACTTTATAAAGATATTCCCTGAGAGGATGAAGAACGACTATGAACGCATATTCCAGGACAACAAGATAGTAAGGATGAGAACTGAGGGCGTCGGAATTATATCTAAAGAGGATGCCATAGACCTGGGGTTAAGCGGGCCTCTGTTAAGGGCATGCGGTGTTGCCTGGGACATAAGGAAATCTAACCCATACTGCGGATACGAGACCTATGATTTTGACATAGCTACAGGTAAGGTGGGGGATGTATTTGACAGGTATCTGGTGAGGATGGAGGAGATGAGGCAGTCCCTGAAGATTGTCCAGCAGGCCCTGGACAGGCTTCCTGGCGGCGCACACCTTGCCGACGACCCAAAGGTATGCCTTCCCCCGAAACAAAAGGTGATGACTGAGATGGAGGCCCTTATCCACCACTTCAAGATAGTATCGGAAGGGTTTGAGCCCCCTGTTGGAGAGGTATATCACAGCATAGAGACACCGAGGGGAGAGCTCGGTTTCTATATAGTTTCCGACGGAAGCAACAAGCCGTACAGGCTCAGGTTCAGGCCTCCTTCGTTTGTAAACCTTGAGTCCCTTGCCAAGATGGCCGAGGGAAAACTCATAGGCGACCTGATTGCCATAATAGGCGCCCTTGACCCTGTGATGGGAGAGGTGGATAGGTAACTCAAATCTCCCCTCCCCTGGCGGGAGGGGATGAAGGGGAGGGGGTAAAGCGAACTTTCACCCTCACCCCAACCCTCTCCCGTCAAGGGAGAGGGGGATATAGGCATAGGAAAACAGATGACTGAATTCATAATAATAATGCTGGTAAAGATGTTTGTTATCTTCGGCGCAGTGATGCTGACCATGACATATATCACTCTGGCAGAGAGAAAGATCCTCGGTTATATGCAGATAAGGCCGGGGCCGAACAGGGTCGGGCCCTGGGGACTTCTTCAGCCCATAGCGGATGGTATAAAGCTCTTTCTTAAGGAAGACATAATACCAGATAAGGCCTCTAAAGTAGTGTTTGTAATAGCTCCTGCCATGGCCCTGATACCTGCCGTCATGACCCTTGCAGTCATCCCCTTCGGCCCGGCTGTGACGATTATGGGCAGGCAGGTAGATGTATATATGGCGGACGTGAATATAGGCATCCTTTATATATTCGCGGTTTCCTCCATCGGGGTCTACGGGATAGTCCTTGCAGGATGGTCATCCGAGAGCAAGTATTCTCTTTTGGGCGGGCTCAGGTCTTCAGCCCAGATGATCAGCTATGAGCTTTCCATGGGGTTTGCCTTAGTCGGCGTCATTATGATGTCGCAGTCCCTCTCCATGGTAAAGATCATAGAGGCCCAGAAAGGGGTATGGTTCATAGTCCCCCAGTTCTTCGGATTCATTATTTATATTACGGCTGCCATAGCAGAGCTGAACAGGACGCCGTTTGACCTTCCTGAGGGAGAGTCGGAACTGGTGGCTGGTTACTTTACTGAGTACAGCAGCATGAAATACGCCATGTTCATGCTCGGTGAATATATCAACATCATCTCCGTATCAGGGATCGTCACGACCCTTTACCTTGGCGGATGGAGTGGGCCGATTCTGCCTCCACTGGCCTGGTTTATGATAAAGCTCCTTGCTGTAGTATTTTTTATGATATGGGTCAGGGCGACATATCCGAGGTTCAGGTACGACCAGTTGATGACCTTTGGCTGGAAGGTATTGTTGCCGGCTTCAATAGCCAATATACTGCTTACGCCGGTATTTATGAAGATATTTGGATATTTGTAATTTACGTAGAAACATGGCTTTAGCCATGTTAACAGGCCTAAAGGCCTGTTTCTACGATGGTAATCACGGGGTTAATTATGATTAAGGCGCTTGCTGAGGGATTAAGTGTAACCCTCAAGCACATGTTCAAGAAGAGGGCTACCGTCCAGTACCCGGAACAGAGGAGGGAGTACTCTCCGAGGTTCAGGGGTAAGCACAAGCTGAACAGGCACGAGGACGGGAGCGAGAAATGTGTTGGATGCTATCTGTGTGCCGTGGTTTGTCCCGCAAATGCTATCCATCTCCAGGCAGGTGAGGATGAGCAGGGGAAGAGGTATGCAGAGTGGTACAAGATCGAGATGGCTCGCTGCATATACTGCGGTTTTTGTGTCGATGCATGCCCGGTTGAGGCCTTGGACATGACGGGGTTCTATGAGATGTCCTGCTACAGCAGGGATGGCCTGGTTTATGAGAAGAAGGACCTGCTGGTGCCGGAGAAAAAGTAGGGGCGGGGTGACCCCGCCCGTACAGGAGTTAGTAAAATGGAATTGCTTCTTTTCTATATCTTTGGTGGTGTTGCTGTCCTGGCCTCCCTCGGTCTTGTGACCGGGAAAAACCCGGTACATTCCGCCCTGTTCATGGTTGTGGTCTTCTTTGTTATTGCTGCCTTGTTTGTGCTGCTCGGGGCCGAGTTCCTTGCGGCAGCCCAGATACTTGTGTATGCCGGGGCCATCATGGTCCTTTTCCTTTTCGTTATAATGCTTTTGAGGCTCCAACCCGAGGAGCTGAGAAATACATCAAGGCATGCATTCCAGAAGTTTTTCGGGATCGTGCTGAGCCTTGTGCTCATGGCCCAGATAGCGTTGATAGTCAGGGGTGGATTCTTTAAAGGCGCCAAGGGGAATTATACCCCGGAAGTGGTCAGCGGTTTTGGTGGAAATACCGAGGCAGTGGCAGCGGTATTGTTTACCGACTACCTGTTCCCCTTTGAACTGACATCTCTGATCCTTTTGATGGCAATGGTCGGGGCTGTGGTCTTGACTAAGAAGGAGCTTAAGTAAATGGTTACACTGGAACACTACCTCGTGCTGAGTGCAATCCTTTTTGGGATAGGGGCAATCGGCGTATTGGTACGCAGAAATGCCATTATCATATTCATGTCCATAGAGCTGATGCTGAACGCGGTCAATCTCTCGCTGGTGGCATTTTCGAGGCAGTTGAACTCCATGGACGGCCAGGTCTTTGTCTTTTTTATCATGACTGTTGCAGCTGCTGAGGCGGCCATAGGCCTCGCCATTATGGTTTCACTTTTCAGGAACAAAGAAACACTGAACGTAGATGAGATAAATCTGATGAAGTGGTAGAAACGTGAGACGTGAGACGTTAGACGAGAGGCAAAAAACCGTATGATAAACTACGCTTGGCTGATACCGCTTTTCCCAACCATAGCCGCCATAATTAACGGACTATTCGGCAGGAAGTATATGAGGCACCACTACAGCGATTATATCGCCACAGGTGCGGTAATGACCTCTTTCCTTATCTCTCTGGTCATATTCTTTGAAGTGGTCTCAGGCAGCACGCTCAATGTCAACTACTGGGACTGGATAGTTTCCGGCGACCTACATGTCTCTTTTGGATTTTTGATAGATCCGCTCACTGCAATCATGCTCCTCGTTGTCACCGGGATATCTTCTCTGGTTCACCTGTATTCCATCGGATATATGCACGATGACGATGGGTACTACAGGTTCTTTACATATCTGTCGATGTTTACGGTATCCATGCTCATTCTGATCATGGGAAACAACTACCTCCTCATGTTCTTCGGCTGGGAGGGAGTGGGTCTCTGTTCATACCTACTCATTGGATTCTGGTTTGAGAAGAAATCTGCTGGAGATGCTGCAAAAAAGGCATTTGTCGTTAACAGGGTAGGGGACCTGGGTTTCGTCCTCGGACTTTTCCTGCTGATCTCCCAGCTTGGGACCCTTGATTATGAGCAGGTATTCCAGTTGGCACCAATACATTTGACTACAGGGGTTGCGACTGCCATTACACTTCTCCTCTTTGTCGGAGCCACTGCCAAGTCCGCCCAGATACCGTTATACACATGGCTTCCTGATGCCATGGAAGGGCCGACCCCTGTCAGCGCCCTGATCCATGCAGCGACCATGGTTACAGCCGGCGTCTATATGGTGGCGAGAAGCCATGTCATTTACAGTATGTCCCCGACGACCATGGAGATAGTAGCAGTAGTCGGGGCTATAACAGCCCTCTTTGCCGCAACCATTGCAATCGCCCAGAACGATATAAAAAGGATAGTGGCTTATTCTACGGTAAGCCAGCTTGGGTACATGTTTATGGGTCTGGGACTCGGCGCATACACGGCAGGTGTGTACCATTTATTTACCCATGCATTCTTTAAGGCCTGCCTCTTCCTTGGATGCGGCAGCGTCATCCATGCGCTGTCAGGGGAGCAGGATATAAGGCGTATGGGTGGGTTGTTCCCTCATATCAAGCTTACGGCGATCACCTTTCTCATTGCAGCATTGGCAAATGCGGGGATATTCCCCTTTGCCGGGTTCTTCAGCAAGGACGAGATCCTCTGGGCGGCCTTTTCCGGCGGACATTATGTTATATGGGGAATTGGCGCTACGGCGGCGTTCTGCAGTGCCTTCTATATGTTCAGGCTTTACTTCGTAGCATTCACCGGTGAGTCGAGGGTAGATCATCATGTGGCACACCATATCCATGAATCTCCATCTGTCATGACAGGCCCTCTTGTTCTCCTTGCCTTCCTTGCCGCAACAGTAGGGGCGCTGGCCTTACCGCCCGGGAACGGATTTATTCATCATTTCCTTGGAAATGTCTTTGGTCATCATGAACATAATGTAACCGGCATAGCAGCGGAATTCTTCCATAAATTTTCTGCCCTGGTTACCGGTGAGCCTACGGCCCACGGCCACCTTCTCGAATATTTTATGATGCTGGTTTCATTAGCTATAGCTCTATCAGGGATCGGGCTTGCCTACCTCATGTATTACAAAAAGGTTGAGGCTCTTAACCCTGAAGTCTTGGCAGTAAGATTCAGGCTGATATATCGGGCTTTTCTTAATAAATACTGGGTGGACGAGCTGTATGACTTCCTGTTCGTTAATCCGATAAAGAGGGCAGGGCAAGGGCTCTGGGATTTTGACGGGAAGATTATTGATGGGACGGTAAACGGAGTCAGCCGGCTGACATTGATAAAGGGTGAGATTACTAACTTCCTGGACAAGTATGTCGTTGACGGTACTGTAAATGGGCTTGCCATCTTCGTGGATTTTAAGAGCCGCATCCTGAGAAGGACCCAGACAGGGGATGTGCAAAATTATGCCCTTGTCATGCTTTTCGGTGTTGTATTTGTCATGGGGATTTACTATTTTTATTAAAGATTGACTCACAACTCCCCTCCCCTGGCGGGAGGGGATTGAGGGGAGGGGGAACAAAATATCACCCTCACCCTGGCCCTCTCCCGTCAAGGGAGAGGGAAACGAGAAGGTTTAGGAGGAACTGAATGAACAACGTCCTTGGATTTCCAATATTATCACTGATAATCTTTTTGCCGCTAATAGGGGCCATACCCATCATGCTCCTTGTGCCGAAGCATAAGTTTGAGTTGATAAGGTGGCTGTCTGCAATAACTACTTTTGTCACATTCCTTGTCTCCCTGATATTGATCATCAATTTTGATACAACAACCCACCAGATGCAGTTTGTGGAGAGGCATTCCTGGATACCCTCCATAGGGGTCCAGTACTTCCTGGGCATAGACGGGATAAGCATCCTTCTTATCCTCCTGACCACTATGATCACCTTTATAGCCGTCTTGTCGTCCTGGCATGCTATAGAAGAGAGGCTGAAGGAGTTCCATGTCTCCATACTTATCCTGGAAGTCGGTATGCTGGGCGCCTTTATGGCCCTTGATTTCATCTTCTTTTATGTCTTCTGGGAGGTCATGCTTGTCCCGATGTACTTCATCATCGGCATATGGGGCGGGCCGAGGAAACTGTACTCCGCCATCAAGTTCTTCCTGTATACCCTCATGGGAAGCGTATTCATGCTGATAGCCATCCTTGCCCTTTTCTTTGTATATCACCACTATACAGGGGTATATACATTTGACATACTGAAATACATGGAGCTTAACTTCCCATATAACGTCCAGTGGTGGGTCTTCCTGGCATTCTTCCTTGGCTTCGCCGTTAAGGTCCCGATGTTCCCTTTCCATACATGGTTGCCTGATGCCCACGTGGAAGCGCCTACAGCAGGTTCCGTCATCCTTGCAGGAATCCTCCTTAAGATGGGGACATACGGATTTGTCAGGTTCTCCCTGACCATAACTCCTGATGCGGCTCAGGCCTTCGTGCCGTTCATAGTAACTCTTTCTCTGATTGCGATTATCTATGCAGGCCTCGTATGTCTTGCCCAGAAGGATATGAAGAAGCTCATTGCCTATTCCTCAGTGAGTCATATGGGATTCATAACGTTAGGCACCTTTACCTTTAATCCACAGGGTATAGAGGGGGCCCTGCTTCAGATGATCAACCATGGACTTTCCAGCGCTGCACTGTTCCTCATCGTCGGCCTCATATATGAAAGGAGGCATACGAGGATGATCAGCGAATTCGGCGGACTGGCGAAGATAATGCCTGTATATGCCGTTCTCTTCGCAGTGGCCATCATGTCCTCCATCGGGCTGCCGGGGCTAAACGGTTTTATCGGCGAGTTCCTTGTGCTGTTGGGCACGTTCAAGGTCAGCTATGTGTGGGCCCTTTTGGCCGCAACCGGTATAGTCATCGGTGCGGCATATTCACTCTGGCTTTACCAGAGGGTCATGTTCGGAAAACTTGAAAATCCCGAGAACATGCATCTTAGCGACCTTAATCTCAGGGAGAAGTGGACCCTGATTCCTTTGGTTATTTTGATGTTCTGGATAGGTCTCTATCCCAAGCCTTTCCTTAACACCATGCATGCATCGGTGAACAATATAGTTCAGAGGGTTAACCCAGGATACACCCCTGGCCTGGAGAGTTTTAAGGTAGAGGCAAGGGAGATACCCTCAGTAGGCGAGCTTCCAGCAGGGCATATACCGATAGACGGGCCTGGTATCCCGGTTGCTACGGTCCAGCAGCAGGGACATTGATATTGAAGGAATAAGGAGTTTTTAATGACCCCGATTCAGATAACTTACCCCAATATGATGGTGATCCTCCCGGAAGTGGTGCTGTCTTGCTGGGTCTTCTTTATGATGATGGCTGATCTCTTCATCCCGAAGGAGAAGAAGGAGATTAACGCAGTACTTGGACTCATAGGTCTGGCCGTGACAGCTGTTTCTGTCTTCATGGTGCTGTCTTACGGGGATATATCAAGCTTCAATGACAGTATGAGGTCCGACAGGTTTGCACTCTTCTTCAAGCTCCTCTTTATCATAACCGCTGCGCTGGCCATCCTCATTAGCGCAAAGTATATTGCCATCGAGGGGGTAAACTGGGGGGAATACTATTCAATCCTTCTTTTCTCCGTTGTTGGGATGATGGTATTGGTTTCCGCAACGGACCTCGTAACCGTATATCTTGGTATGGAGTTTATGGCCCTCTCCATATATGTCCTGACAGGTTTTATAAGGCACGATGTAAGGTCCAACGAGGCCGCCTTAAAGTACTTCCTCCTTGGGGCCTTTTCTTCAGGGCTTATCCTTTATGGTATGGTCCTTCTTTATGGAGTCACCGGAAGCACAAACGTTTATAAGATAGCGAACTTCCTTGCTGCAAATGACAATTATTCTAATCCGTTAATGATAGCCTCAGTCATACTTCTCATATCCGGATTTGCATTTAAGATTGCCGCCGTTCCGTTCCATATGTGGGCGCCGGATGCATATGAAGGGGCGCCGACATCCATAACCGCCTTCATGTCTGTAGGCCCAAAGGCGGCGAGTTTTGCTGCACTTCTTAGGGTCTTCCTGGTTGCCCTCCCTGTCATGAAGCCCCATTGGGTTGCCATATTTTGGGGTGTCTCCGCCATCTCCATGGTGGTTGGCAATGTAGTGGCAGTGGCGCAGACTAACATCAAAAGGATGCTTGCCTATTCAGGCATAGGGCACGCAGGTTATATCCTAATGGGAGTCATTGCAGGCACAAGGATGGGCGTTGCCTCAGTCCTTCTTTATATGCTTGTCTACATATTTATGAGCATAGGTGCCTTTTCCGTCATTATACTCCTTCGCAAGACAGGTGTGAAAGGCGATGAGATCAAGGACTTCAGCGGCTTTGCAAGGAGGTACCCGTCTCTGGGCCTCTGTATGCTGATATTCCTAATCTCCCTGATAGGACTTCCTCCCACTGCCGGCTTTATCGGTAAGTTATATCTCTTTGCCGCCGCCGTTGAGGCAGAATACTACTACCTGGCTGTTATAGGCGTCCTGATGAGCGTGGTCTCCCTCTTCTATTATATGCAGGTCGCAAAGACCATGTATATTGATGAAGAGATTGAAGGACAGGAGCTGGTCCCATCCAGGGCCCTTACCTTTGTTGTCTATTTTTGCGCCGCAGCAACCCTTCTTATAGGCATGTTCCCGGACGGGTTTATTAGCGCCGCCATGGCTGCCGTCCTGCCGATATAGATGTCCCCCTGCCGACCCCTTCACACATCCACGATGGCGGCCTAACCAGTGGTTTAAGCAGCATGCGGCTTTTTAGCCCTCTTGTTAAGATGTACTAAAACGGCAATTAAATTTCTAATTTGTATCTCCTCTCCCTTGATGGGGGAGGATTAAGGTGGGGGTGAAATATCGTGAGTTTACAACGGTTTCCCCCTCCCCTCAATCCCCTCCCGCAAGGGGAGGGGAGTTTATATATTTAGTTGCTGGAGTAATAATTTACTAATCCTGCCTGCCTACGCTAATACCTCCCTGGCGGCATATCTGCGCGCACCCGCATGAAGCGGGCGAACCTCGGTATGCCGCTTTTTTCATTCACGCCTGTGAAGCGATAAGTCACCCAACTTCCCACTGGAGGTGGATTCCTGCGATCGGCATCGGAGAACCCTGTTCCTATCCGAAATTGCAGCCCTTCCGCCGTTTCCACCAGCAAGGCGCCGAGCATGCCGCTGTTTTTGCCCTTTCCAGGGAGATGTCCGATTACCCTCGCATCCGCATCCTGATAAGGCTTCAGCTTGAGCAGGTCGTCGCTCCGCTCGGCGCGATAAAGGGATGCACCTCGATGAAGCATCAGCCCCTCTCCCCCATTTTTCACCACCATGTCCAGCATGGCGCGCAACTGGGCATGGTCAGCCACTTTAAGCTGTTCGACCTGCCGCACCCAAGGAAGAGCAACTCCGGCCAGCAGCGTTTTCAATACCTCATTCCGTTCGGTAAATGCGCCGGGATGAGCCGGCAGATCGAAGACCATGAATGATATCTTACGCCATGCGGCATCGTCAGGCGTCTGCTGGAGGAGAATAGATACGGTCTCGGAGAACTTTCCGCGACCGACCCACAACTCCCCGTCCATATGGATTTTCGGCAAACCGGCAGTGAACCAGCCGGGAGCGCTGATTCTTTCCCCGCCGCGGGTCAATAGTTTTTCTCCATCCCAGTAACCCCGAACACCGTCCAGCTTCTCGCTTACCCAGTAATCGGCAAGCTTGGTGTCTGCACGGTAGACATTAGCCAGCATCACCGGAGGCGGCGCAAATTCAGCCGCGCGCGCAACCGGCCCTCGCAGCAGAAAAAGCCCAACGGCATAAAGCAGCAGGAGGAAGAATGTTTTTTGATTCACGGTTTTAGTCATTTTAAGTTGATTGGTAAATTGTGGTGACATGGCATGCAATCATGCTGCATGACAGAAAAGCATCAATGTGGAGCAGCTTGTTAGACTAATGCCGATTTTGTAACATTGCTTTAATGGTTCTGGGGTTGCGTGCGCAATGGAAAAGGCCATACACAACAATCGTGTTATCCTCTATCCTGAAATAAACGGCATACGGGAACCGGATGAGCAGACGACGCCGGAATTCGCGATGTACCTTTGGATAAAGTAAAGGATTCTGCGGTATCGAACCGGCATAAGCATAGAATACTCGAAGAAATTCTTCACCAAGCCCTGGAGCCTTTTCTTCGTACCAGTCATAGGCGGCAATAACATCATCTTCCACTTCTGGCAGGAAGCGCAAGGCGTATGTCATTTTCTTTTTGCTATCCTGCTCTGGAGTTCATCGAGAGACAGAAGATTTCCAGGATTCATCACGTGCCTCTTAAATCTTCTCTCTAATTCTTCAATATGGCTTTGAGGAATAGGTATTTCTTCCTCATCCGAGGCGATGGTGTCCCACAGTTCCTCAACAAGTAAAATCTTTTCCGGTATGCTCAACCGTGCGATTTCAGGAATATCGCTTACATGCATCGTTTGCCTCCTTAGTATTTATGGCTTTTTGCATTCTCTTCATATTGACCGTGCTTGCCTCATCAAAAAGAGTCCAGCTCCAAGCTCACCTGCGTGCCGTTTTAGCCTGACCGGCGGCGCGTTTTGTGAGGCGTTGGGTTGAACGAGTCAAATCAAGTAGTGCTCTCAGTGCCTCATTTACTGCTGTTGAAGTGCTGAAGGCTTTGGCTACATCCGGCTCAAGGACAACAATGTTAGCTCCTTCCTCGGATAACCGTTTGTGGTATTTGCCGCGAATAGCTTTTGAATAGTCAAAGTCGTATTCCGGGCGTAATTCATCACTAACCTTTTCTGTTTTAGTTTTCATGTTTTGTCCTTTCCCGTGCGGTTGCAGGTCGCGCGCTTATGATACGTATAGTTTTACCTCTATCGGTATGTGAAACAACAAGCAAGCGACCGATGGAGGAGAAACCCACAGTGATTAGCCTGTGCTCTCCGATTGAATGATCATGGTCATCAAACGTAGCCGATAAAGCGTCATAAAACACCGTCGATGCTTCTTCAAAATTGACGCCATGCTTTTTATGGTTCTTTTTTGCTTTTTCAGGATCCCATTCAAATGAAAGCATGTTTTGCCTCCAATTATAGCCGGTATGATTGTTTAAGACAACGATTGTTTAAATGAGAACCCGTCCCTGGTTTTAGACAGAGTTTTATTTCTTTTTACACACAATATTGAAAAGAGATTCTTTCCATGTTTCTGGTTCAAAATCCTCCCAATCGCTTTTTTCATAATCCCATTTGTAGTCCCCATCCTTGTAATAATAATATGCTTCAATTTTTCGATACTCTCTCTTATTGCAATTGAACTCATTTAGCCATTTCCCTTCACGTACAGGACTTTTTGAATCTTTGTGAAGAATCATTTTGTACCAAACCTTAACCATATTGTTGCCATACACCGTCACACTGTCGGTATCATAATAGAGTGTATCACCTGCCCCATTAGCTGCAAAGTACCTCCACCTATCATCTGCTGCATAGGACAATTCGTAGCCAATCGTGATTAAAGATAATAGAATTACTCCTATGCTTGCTCTGACTGATAGTGTCATCATCGGTCCCTCCTAATAATAGTTGTCTAACGTTTGAATAAGGGACGCGCTTTAGCGCGTCCCGCTTGAATGATGGGTTAGGGCGCATGGGAACATTGTTGTAACACTGTCGCTAATAGAGCCACGACCGCGACAATTATCGAAATAGCTGACATGCGATATGCACTCGAAGATGTTACATTCGCAGCCTTCGCGATATCGTTTGCCTCTTGTGCTAAATAGAGCTCCTTCTCCTTATGTTCGTCCTCTTCCCTTTTTTTGATTAAGGCAAATCGAGCCAATAAATAGTCGTACTTCTCGCCTTGAAAACGTGAGCTACCCTCGCTCATGACCTCATGAAGAAGTTCTTCCATCGAGAGAGCGTCAATTGTCTTCTTGGCTTTGTCGGAAATCACATGCGCTCCTTTCTTGTGCCCTAACGACCAAAATGAGCGGCCATATCCCGCTCTATTTTGATGGTTGGTAAGGGTTTTAGAATCGGCCCGTACCACCAGTGTATTTAAGGTTTTTTATTTTGAAATATTCTTATAGCTTCAGATAATGAAATATAATTGCCAAGGTGCGTTAAATAAATAGTTTTGCCACATTTAACACAGGAATAATGATGATAATCGCCATCTGAATGGGAATCAGAAAGTAATATTTGACAAGAAGGGCAATAAGCTTCTTTGTTTTTATCCCAAAGGACTCCAAATTTGGGAAGGAGCTTATTTTTGAACTTAAAGTAGAGAAGAGAATATGATGCCAACATTATTAAATATGATGATAGCAACATTAGGATTATGGTAAATATTGGAACTTTATCACACAGTTGGCAGAAATCTGGAGGCAATAACTTCTCAAGATGAGGCAAGAACCAAATTCCGGCAAGGGTGGTTATGTGCAATGTTAGTGGAATGCTTATACCTATTGGGGCATACTTTTCTATGTATTCAATAATTTTCATTTTGATTTTATCTAATGCTTTTAAACCGGGCCGATTCTGGCCTTTGACTTTGGAAAAAACTCACCGGCCTAAGTCCGGTGGTGTGGACTGGTTGGCAGCAACCTGTTATTATCTAAACGGTCACCGTTCCGCTAACATCGGGTTTGGGATGTTAGTCACTGCAGATCCAGTTATTCAACAGGTACAGACTTTATCACGATTTTTTTATTGGTTCAATCAAATTTCAAAAAACAACTTGACGTATGAGGCTCTTGCAAAAGTCCGAATCTACCCTTCAACAAGCCTGTCCTGAGAAAACCAGCCGCTCCTTCGACAAGCTCAGGACGAACGGCTGGTTTATCGAAGAACTCAGGGTGAACGGTGGCCGGATTGATGATTAAGCTTCCTCTTTAGACCCAATACTGTTCACATAAACCATTTACCCATCCCCACCCCAACCCTCCCCTTGAAAGGGAGGGAGTTAAATATCCCATCCAAGATTTACTTTGCCCTCCATATCTGCTAATCTGAACCCTATGGAAAACCTTACGCCGGCCATGAGACAGTACTGGGAGATAAAGGAGAGGTACCCTGATTCGATCCTCTTCTTCAGGATGGGTGATTTTTATGAGATGTTCTTTGACGATGCAATTACCGCAGCCAAGGTCCTTGAGATAACCCTTACAAAGAGAGGGAAGAGCGGGGGGGATGATATCCCCCTGTGCGGAGTCCCTTATCATGCAGCAGACGGCTACCTGGCCAAGCTGGTTAGGCATGGTTTCAAGGTGGCTGTATGCGAGCAGATGGAGGACCCTAAGACCGCTAAGGGCGTAGTAAAGAGGGATGTCGTCCGAGTTGTGACCCCTGGGACAGCTACAGATTCCCAGAACCTGGACGCAAAGAGCAACTCATTCCTTATGGCTATTCATAAGATGGACGGGAAGTTCGGCCTGGCCTTCCTTGATCTGACCACAGGCGAATTCCTTGTTACAGAGCTTTCTGATATACAATCCCTGAAGGATGAAATAGGCCGCCTTGAACCAAAGGAGGTCATTGTCTCTGAAGGAGATGATGAACAGGTCGCCTTTCTTCGGGATGCCCTTGAAGGGGTGGTGATAAACCGCCTTCTCTCTGACAGGTTTGATCACGACAGGGCATTCAGAAGTATTACGGAACACTTCAAGGTCATCTCACTGGACGGGTTCGGTCTCTCCGGCCTTAAGGCTGCAACATCGGCAGCAGGGGCGGTGCTTTACTACATAAAGGATACCCAGAAGGTTGAGACCCTTCCAATAAGCGGGATAAAGAGGTACAGCCTTGATGACTACCTTTTCATAGATGATTCGGCGAGGAGGAACCTGGAGCTGGCAGCCAACCTCCAGAACGGCGGGAAGAAAGGGTCTCTCCTCGGACTGATGGACGAGACAGTGACGTCCATGGGGGGGCGGAAGCTGCGGAGCTGGCTCAACTATCCGCTTATGGATGTAGACAGGATAAATGAAAGGCTCGATGCAGTCACAGAGTTGAAGGAGCGGCAGCTTGTCAGGGGCAGGCTTCGGGAGACCCTTGGAGGGGTTTATGACATAGAGCGCCTCAACTCAAGGATAACCCTCGGAAGCGCCAACGCCAAGGATATGGTTGCAATGGCCTCCTCCCTGAAGAGGATACCTGAGATAAGGGAAACTCTGAAGACAGAGAGGAGCGAGGAGCGAGGAAAGCTCATTGGGGATGTAATAGAGGGGCTGGATGACCTCCCTGATGTGGTGAAACTCATAGACAATGCCGTTGCAGAAAACCCTCCATTTATACTCAGGGAAGGCGGTATCATAAGGGACGGTTACAATCAGGAGCTGGACGACCTGCGCTCTATCAGCAGGGATGGTAAGGGTTATATAGCACGGATTGAGTCAAGGGAAAAGGAGCGCACAGGGATAAACTCCCTGAAGGTCCGTTACAACAAGGTCTTTGGATACTATATAGAGGTCACCCAGGCAAACCTCTCCGCCATCCCTGCGGATTACATAAGAAAGCAGACCCTGGTAAATGCCGAAAGGTTCATAACCCCGGAGCTGAAGGAGTACGAGGCAACGGTACTCACGGCAGAGGAGAGGATAAGGGAGATCGAGTATCGCCTCTTCCAGGAGGTAAGGGAGAGGGTTGCGGCGGAATCGGCCCGGATACAGAAGACATCTGAGGGACTGGCAACAGTTGACGCCCTGGCCTCTCTGGCCGAGGTGGCGGACAGGTTTAACTATACAAGGCCTAAAATATCGGATTCCGGCCCTCTTCGGATAGTCAGCGGCAGGCACCCGGTTGTTGAGAGCATCTCCCGTTCAGACAGGTTCGTACCGAACGACACATTCCTTGATAGAGGGGAAAACCAGGTAGCCATAATCACAGGCCCCAACATGGCAGGGAAGTCCACATACATACGACAGGTGGCCCTCATAACCATCATGGCCCAGATGGGTAGCTTTGTGCCGGCTGAGGAGGCTGAGATAGGAGTAGTGGACAGGGTATTCAGCAGGGTAGGCGCGTCCGACGACCTGTCAAAGGGGCAGAGCACATTCATGGTTGAGATGACAGAGACCGCCAACATCCTGAACAACGGCACATCTAAAAGCCTTATAATACTTGATGAGATAGGCCGGGGGACCTCCACCTTTGACGGACTGAGCATAGCTTGGGCAGTGGCCGAGTATATATCCGACAGGGTAAAGGCAAAGACCCTCTTCGCCACCCACTATCACGAGCTTACAGACCTGGCCCTTCTCAGGGGGAATATCAGGAATTTCAACGTGGCTGTAAGGGAGTGGAACGACCAGGTAGTATTCCTGCACAAGATAGTCCCCGGAGGCGCAGACAGGTCTTACGGCATCCACGTGGCAAGGCTGGCCGGCCTCCCCAATGAGGTACTGGGAAGGGCCAGGGAGATACTACTGAACCTGGAGAAGGGGGAGTTCTCTTCAGAAGGGATGCCGAAGCTGGCTCAGACAAAGGGAAAGGGAAAGAGGGAAGCGCAACTGCCGCTATTTGCCCCAAGGGACACACTAAGGGATGAGCTAAGAGCCCTTGATGCAGACAGCATGACACCTCTTCAGGCGCTGATGAAGCTGACAGAACTAAAGAAGTTTATATGATAATGTCTTTTGCGGGTAATGGGTTGAAATTTACATGTCCCCTTTCTGACTAGAAAGGGCCTATCGTGGTTTAAAATCGTATAATCCCGAGTGCTAAATCATGAAAATATATCAGGAACCTGCTAAATCATTTTCTTACAGAAACGTTCTTATATTACTCCTGCCAATTTCCGTTGCCCTTTTAACTTTTCTTGTTTATCTTCCCTCTCTAAAGAACAACTTCGTTTGGGATGACGATCTCTACGTTTACAATAATCCATACATTCGAAATATAGATACGACGTTGTTGTATTGGAGCTTTACATCCGAAGTAGCAGCTCTCTGGCACCCGTTGACAATTATTTCACTTGCAATGGATTATGCGGTATGGGGCCTTGATCCATTTGGCTATCATTTAACCAATAACCTCATCCATGCCTTAAACACGCTGTTGGTCTTTATTCTGGTTTTGAAACTGCTAAAGATAAAGACCGGCGAAGAAGCAGACATACAAAGTGTTGGTGCAGCCTTTATTACAGCAGCTCTATTTGGCATTCATCCTCTGCATGTGGAATCTGTTGCATGGATTTCCGAAAGGAAGGACGTCTTATGTGCCTTTTTTTACATATTATGCCTGATAAAATATCTTGATTTTACTGTCTCGAAAAGACCACTTCACTATGGTATCGCTCTTGGCTCCTTCTTCATGGCCCTTCTAAGCAAACCAATGGCCGTATCTTTGCCGATTGTTATTCTCATCCTAGATTTTTACCCGCTTGGCAGGTTTAAGAAAATAGAAAAATCTATGGGTTCATGGCGCATGTTACTTGAAAAACTCCCTTTCTTTCTCCTCAGCATTTTTACATCATTGGTGACGATTTGGGCCCATCTTCAAAGTGGGGCATTACAGGTAACAAAAATAGCGTCACTCTCAACCCGCGTACTGGTTGCGGCCTGGGCCTATATATTCTATATGGTCAAAATGGTTTTGCCATTCAATCTGGCCCCTCTTTATCCCTATCCCAAGGTAGACCCTTTTTCTTTCACATATTTGGGTTCTCTTTTTTTGATGGTAATAATTACATTTGTCATCGTCTATAGAAAAGAGCGGGTGTTTATAGCCGTCTGGTTATATTATCTGGTCACACTGCTTCCGGTTATAGGGATTATCAAGGTGGGAAGTCAAGCAGCAGCCGATCGTTATACATATCTTCCAAGCCTGGGTCTCTTTTTTATTGCTGGATTGTGCGTTTCATCACTGTTTAAGAAATGTATAAACAAACAAAGTCAGATAGCCTTAATTGCTTTGATTCTTCTCATATTGGGGGTTTTGGCCAACAAGACTATACAACAAATAACTATCTGGCATGACCCTATAACCCTCTGGTCGCACGAACTCCGGCTATTCCCCAACGAGACTTCAGCGTATATCAACCGTGGAGGGGCCTATGCCAGCCAAGGCAACTTCCAACTGGCAATAATGGATTACAATAAAGCCATTGAAATTGATCCTAAAAATGCACAGGGTTATTACAATAGGGGGTTTGTTTACAAAATTGCAGGCAACTATCAAGAGGCCTTGAATAACCAGAGCAGGGCTATTGAGCTTAATCCACAATATGCGGAAGCGTATAATAACCGTGGAAATATTTATAATATCCTTGGCAACTATCAGGAGGCTTTAAAGGATTTTAATAAGGCTATCGAAATCAGCCAACGAGATGCTATAGCTTACAACAACAGAGGCACCGTTTACTACAACTTAAAAATATATCAGAAGGCAATACTGGACTATAATGGAGCCATTCAGCTTAATCCACGATATGCTGATGCATATTTTAATAGAGGCCATACTTATTTAAAGATAGGAAATTCTAAAGAGGCGTTTATTGACTTTAAAAAAGCAGCTAAACTCGGATTAAAGCATGCACGGGATTATTTAGAATAGTACGACCTACTATTTATTCCACCAGTGACATGATTCGCACAAGGTCATAACCGTCATATAGTCTGAGGCGCTGTTTGACGTCTAACCACGTGTCTGCAGCTATCCTGCGTTGAACTCCCTCTCATGAGGTTTATGGCAAGTTTAGCAGCCCCTGGTTCCAATTATTATCCACTTATACACCAAAATAACAATAAAGTTGAAGCGTCAAAATAGCCTGCGATAGTCTTAATTACCGTCTCCGAAACACGGCATTCGCAAATATGAGGGATGTTGTCAGTGCGCAGAGATAGGCAAACAGGTCCCCGAACCTTGTGTAGAAGGTTGCAGGTGAGTCGATGCCGGGCGTCTCTATCCGGTTTTTTAAATAACCATTTTCAAATATCCCTGTCCTGGAGATTATCGTTCCTCTTGCATCGATAAAGGCCGACACCCCTGTATTGGCCGCTCTAATGACAGGCACCCTGTTCTCCACAGCCCTGAGGGAATACATGGAAAGGTGTTGATAAGGGGCCGAAGTATTCCCGAACCAGGCGTCGTTGGTGATGTTTACCAGTAAGGTAGCCCCCTCCCTGACGACCTTCCTTGTTAGGTTCGGGAACACGCCTTCATAGCATATGAGGGTTCCTATCTTTGTGCCAGGCATATCGAGTGTATTGACCCTGTCGCCAGTAGAGAAGTCTCCGATACCCTCCGCCATCTTGTCCACAAAGAAAAGTAGTTTTTTCAAAGGGACATATTCGCCGAAAGGGACGAGATGGAGCTTGTCGTACCTGTCAACTACCTCCATTCCCGGAGAGATCAGGAATGCGCTGTTGTAGTACCTGACCTCCTCCATGTCCCTGCTGTAGGCCGGGCTTCCAAAGAGTATATGGGAATTAATGCCCCTGGCAGTCTTTAAAATTAGTGGTTTGTAAGTCTCGTCATTCTGGAAGTAAAAAGGAACCGCTGTCTCTGGCCATACAACCAGGTCTACCCCGCCTTCAGAAACCTTTTTTGTGAGCTCTATGTAAGTATCTATTGTCCCTGTCTGGTATTCCCGGTCCCACTTCTGGTCCTGATCTATATTCCCCTGCACTATCCCGACCCTAATGAGCTGTGAGTCAGGAGTTGGGAGTTGGGAGCTTAATCTCCAATAGCCATATCCTGTAATAAGAAGGAGGATAAAGGTCGCTGCCCAGATACTCCTTCCCCGCCAAAAAGAGAGCCCTTCAGAGTACCTTTCAATAACCCTGTATATCCCGGCATTTACCATTACTATTGCGAAACTGATGCCATAGACACCTGTGATGTCGGCAATCTGGATCACCGTGATGTTCAGATACTGTGAGTACCCGAGGAGCCCCCAGGGAAAGCCTGTTAGCAGATAGGTTACCAGGAGTTCCAGGGAGACCCATATAACAGGTGCTGTCAAGACAAGAGGGAGACCCAACCTCATCCTGAAAAGGGATGTCATAAATGCAAATGTAGCCGTATAAAGGGAAAGGTACGATGCCAGCAGAAGTAACAGGAATATCCCTACAGGAACAGGTAGCTTCCCATAGGTAATGATGGGCACAGGTATCCAGTAAAGGAGTATGATGTAAAAGGCTATCCCGCTTATAAGGCCTAAATATATGGACTGTAAATGGTTTTTATCCTTCAGCGAGAAGAATAAGGGGACCAGGCCTATCCAGGCAAGGATTTCCAGGTCAAACATGGGGAAGGCAAGGGCCGTAAGGATTCCTGAGAGTGCTGCAAGGGCATAATCCTTTTTATTCAACTTCTTTTACTTCCTTTGGTTCCTGTCTCATGACCCTGACCCTGTGGACCTTACGTTCGCCCGCAGATTCTACTATGAACCTGAGGTTTTCAAAGGAGACCTCTTCCCCATTCCTTGGCACCCTTCCTATCAGGAATGTGATAAGACCTCCGACGGTTTCAAACTTTTCCTTAGGTATCTCTGTGTTGAAGTGAGAGGCCAGCTCCTCTATGTCGAGCCTCGCATCCACAACTATAGAGCCGTCAGCCAAGGGGACTATCTGTATCTCTTCCAGGTCGTACTCGTCCCCGATCTCTCCGACGATCTCCTCTATAACATCCTCAAGAGTAACGATCCCGGCTGTCCCGCCGTATTCGTCAACTACAATCGCTATGTGGTTCCTCTTTTTTTTGAATTCCCTTAGAAGCTCTTCCACGTTCTTTGTTTCAGGTACGATGAAGGGATGTCTTATGAACTGGCCTACCTTTATATCTCCTCTTCCCTCCCACTGGGTAAGAATGTCCTTTACATGGATCACGCCTACGATATTGTCTATACTTTCTTTGAACACAGGGAACCTGGAGTGCCCCTCTTCCTTTATAAGCATTATCAAGTCATCTACAGTTGCTTCGCTCTCTATGGCCACTATCTCTGTCCTAGGTATCATCACCTCTCTGACAAGGGTGTCCTTGAGGTCGAATATCCCGTGGATCATCTCCCCTTCTTCCTTGTTGATGAACCCGCTTTCCGTCCCCACATCTATGAGGGTATGTACCTCCTCTTCACTTACAGGAAGCTGTTCTCCTCCCTTGCTTCTCATGAAAAAGGCCTTAAATAAAAGCTTCAGTCTTCTATACCAGTCTCCGTTGTCCAAACTTAATTACTCCTTTACTATTTTTTATCCAAAAACCTGAAATATTATTAATGTTATAAATGTCCCCAGGAGCGCCCCGGCTATAACCTCCCAGAATGTATGTATCCCCATAATCATCCGGCTGTGGCTTACCATTATGGCAAGGCCAAAGGTAATTGTTGCAACCATTGGGTCAAGGGTTATAAGGGTTATGGCGGTCCAGACTGAAAACGCTATAGCTGAGTGTCCGCTTGGCATCCCTCCATGGAGCGGCGTCCCCTTTCCGAATCTTGCCTTTGTTATGATAACCGCTATTATCACGAGTAGCAGTGATACTATTGCCATGTCGGCCTTTGAATGCCTTACCTCCCGGAGTGTTTCAGAGGCAGGAGGGAATATGTGCCTGGAGAGGATCACGTACCCTATGGTCAAAGAACCTGTGACCGCAAGCAACACGGCGCCGGCAGCCACATCCTTTGCTATCCGGGCCAGGGGATGAAACTCCTCCGATATCAGGTCTATGGTGACCTCTATGGCGGTATTCATCACCTCTGCAAAGAGGACAAGGGTTATGCAGAAGGCCAGGAGGCTGAATTCTATCCAGGAGAGGTTAAGAAAGAGGCTCAGGACCAGGACAGCAACAGCGGTTATGAAGTGATACCGCATGTGCCTCTGGGTCTTGGCCACATACAATATCCCTTCTATGGCACAGTTAAGGCTTTCTAACCAGTTTTTGGGTTTCATGGCTTCAGGAGCCCCGCAAGCTCCTTTTCTTTAGCTTGCATCCGCCTTGCTTCAGCAGTATTTTTTTCATGGTCGAAGCCGAGGAGATGCAGGATGCCGTGGATTAAAAGGAGGGTTATCTCCTCCTCCAGGGTCTCCCCCCTTTCTTCTGCCTGCCTTTTTGCCGTATCAAGTGATATTACAACATCTCCAAGGAGGTCAGGGTTCAAATCTCCAAACTCCCCCTCCCTCATTGGGAAAGAGAGTACATCGGTAGGCCTATTCTTTTTCCTGTATTCCCTGTTTAGTTCTCTTATATCTTCATCATCCATAAAAAGGATGCTGAGTTCAACAGAGGTGCAACCCACGGCAGCAAGGATTGCGCCAGCCACATCGCACACCTTCTTCTTCTCTATCTTGATCTTCTTGTGCCTGTTCTCTATGGCGATGTTAGGCCTTGCTTTTTTCAATTATTCCCCTCTTTTCCAGTTCATCCCTGTCGTAGGCCCTGACGATAGCCTGAACGAGCCGGTGCCTTACTACATCTCTTTCCGTAAAATAGCTGAATTTGATACCCTTGACATCGTTCAGTATCCTCTGTACCTCTATCAAGCCGGATGGCTTGCCTGTCGGGAGGTCCACCTGGGTTATGTCCCCTGTGATGACCGCTTTGGAGCCGAACCCGAGCCTTGTAAGGAACATCTTCATCTGTTCGGTAGTTGTGTTCTGGGCCTCATCCAGTATGATAAAGGCCTCGTTAAGGGTCCTACCCCTCATGAAGGCCAGTGGAGCCACCTCCACCACGCCCCTTTCTATTAACTTTGAGGCCTTTTCCATCTCCACCATGTCATATAATGCATCGTAAAGAGGCCTGAGATAGGGGTTGACCTTCTCGGCCAGGTCTCCCGGAAGGAACCCCAGCCTTTCCCCTGCCTCCACAGCCGGCCTGGCAAGGATGATCCTGCTCACCTGGTTCTTCATCAGGGCCGCAACTGCCATAGCCATGGCAAGGTATGTCTTACCTGTCCCTGCCGGCCCCACCCCGAAGACAATATCGTACTTCCTTATGGCATCTATATAAGCCTTCTGGGCCGGCCCTTTCGGGGTTATGAGCCTCCTCTTGGCTGAAACATATATGGTGTCAAGGAATATACCCTTAAGGTCTGTTTCAGGCTCTTCTGCCATGGCCCTCAGGGCATAGTCCACGTCTCCTCTATAAAGGGGATACCCTTCCTTAAGCAAGGCCTGTATCTGGGATATAAATCGTTCAGCCCTTTCAACGTCGTTATGTTTTCCTGTCAGGGTTAACTCTGTCCCCCTGGCCCCAACACTTATATCGAACGCCTCTTCTATGAGCCTCAGATTTTCATCCCTCTCCCCGCAGAGGGACCTTGCAATATCAATGCTCTGTAAGGTTATCTTATTGGCAATCTCACCCTTCTTGTTTTTCATAATCCTTTTATACCATTAAATATACTGAATTACAAACCAGTGTGCCCGAACCCGCCAGACCCTCTTTTTGTATCCTCTAAAGCCTCTACCTCCTCCCATGATGCATGGTAAACCTTGTTTATCACCATCTGGCCAATCCTGTCACCCCGCTTTACCGGAAAAGGCTTGTCTCCCAGGTTAATCATTATCAGAGATATCTCACCCCTGTAGTCCGCATCTATCGTGCCGGGAGAGTTCAGAAGGGTTATTCCGTGGTTTATGGCAAGGCCGCTTCTGGGCCTTATCTGGGTCTCAAAGCCGTCCGGCAGGGCAATGGCAATCCCTGTGGGAATGAGTTTTCTCTCCATAGGTTGGAGGATTAATTCCCCTTCAATATCCGCATAGAGGTCCATCCCCGCCGAGTGGGATGTCATATATCTCGGGAAGGGAATGTCTTTACCCTCCCGCACCCTCTTTATCTTTACATCTATCCTTTCCATGCAAGGCAAGTTTAGATAAAATGAGGCCCAAGGTCAAGGGATACTTTAGTTTCGCTTTGTGGAAATTACCGTTAAGATGTGATACATATATTTCCATGCTTCAATACCTTATAAAGCGTCTGATAATGATGGTCCCCCTCCTGCTAGGGATAACCCTCATCTCATTTATGGTCATACACCTGGCCCCCGGCGAACCTGCCGGGCTTCAGATGGAGATGGCTCCCAAGGTGACGAAGGAGGCGAGGGAAAGGATAAGGGCATATTACGGTCTTGACAAGCCTCTATATGTCCAGTACCTGACATGGCTGAAGAGGTTTGTATCCCTTGACTTTGGAAACTCCTTCTCCCCGGACGGGAGGAAGGTTACCGACAAGATAGTTGAAAGGCTTCCAATAACAATAATGATCAATGTCCTCTCGCTTGCCCTCATATTCATTGTGGCCATTCCCCTGGGGGTCCTTTCAGCTACCCACCAGGATACATTCATAGACAAGGCGACAACGGTCTTTGTCTTTATAGGATTTGCCATCCCCACCTTCTGGCTGGCCCTCCTCCTTATGATACTCTTTGGCGTCCACCTCGGATGGCTGCCCATATCCGGGATAAGGTCTATGGATTATGAAGGTATGACCTTGATGGGCCAGGTTATCGACAGGTTCAAGCATCTGATCATGCCTGTCCTCCTTGCAGCATTTGGAGGTTTGGCCGGGCTTTCAAGGTATATGAGGGGGAGCATGCTGGAGGTACTGAGGCAGGATTATGTCGTTACGGCCAGGGCCAAGGGGCTTTCGGAGGGGAAGGTGATCTATAAGCATGTCCTCAGGAACGCCCTTCTTCCTGTCATCACCATCCTCGGCCTCTCCGTCCCGGATCTTATAGGCGGGAGCGTCATCTTTGAGACCATCTTTGCCATCCCTGGTATGGGGCAGCTCTTCTATGCCAGCGTTATGTCCAGGGATTATCCTGTGATCATGGGGATAGTGGTCATAGGGGCGATCCTGACACTGGTTGGTAACTTACTGGCAGATATTTCTTATGCCCTTGCAGACCCGAGGATAAGAAGGTCTTAAAAATCTGTCGTGTCGGCAAAAACAAGTTTTGCAATATATGATACACTTGTTGTATAATAAGTCGCAGTGAAGTTCTTTTGAAAAGTTTGAATATTAATAAACAGGTGGTGAGTGATGCCGCAAAATAGAGTTGCTAAAAGATGCCTAAAGAGATATACCTTGAAACATGGCGTTGAAGGGCCTTCCATGGTCGGTTTTACTGAAGACGTTTCCAGGGAAGGGTTGTTTATCAAAACGATACATCTGCACCCGCCTAATACCCGTATAAACATCGAACTCTCCGTATCGGGGGACAACATAGTGAAGATCGAAGGGACAGTGATGTGGGCAAAAAAGGTCCCTCCAAGCATGATTAATTATATAAAAAAGAGTGGAATGGGAATAAAGATAACCAGGATTATATCAGGAGAAGAGATATATAACGGGTTATGTGAATGAATCTGGATAAACGTTATACAGGGTAGAAGCGGAGTCAGGCCATATAACTTCCACATAATCTTTAATCTTTGTAAAAAGGGCTTTTTCCTTGCCCGGATTCTCCAAATAAAATAAAATAAAACCATGGATTCATTAAAGGAAAAGGTCCGTACCCTTCCAGACCTCCCCGGTGTTTACCTCATGAAGGACGAGAAGGCCCATGTCCTTTATGTCGGGAAGGCCAAGTCTTTGAAGAAGAGGGTCAGTTCCTACTTCCTGAAGACTGCTGGCCAGAGCACCAAGACCCTCTCCCTTGTAACTCACATCTCGGACATCGACTATATAGTTACATCTTCAGAGGTAGAGGCCCTTATCCTTGAGAACAACCTCATAAAGAGATATCGCCCCCGCTATAACGTTATACTTAGGGACGACAAAAATTATCCGTATCTAAGGCTCTCGTCGGAAGAGTACCCGAAGCTCAGTGTGGTCCGGGGGGTCAAGAAGGACAAGGCGCATTACTTCGGGCCTTACACATCTGCGACATCCATGAGGGAGACATTAAGACTTATTCGAAGGGTCTTCCCTGTCCGGGGATGCAGTGATGAGGCATTTCGTGGTAGAAAACGTCCATGCCTGAACTATCAGATGGGTAGGTGCCTTGCCCCTTGTGTCGGGCTTATAGGCAAGGATGAATACGGAGAGATAGTTAATGGCATAAGGATGTTTTTAGAGGGGAAGAACAGGGAGCTTGTTAGAAACCTTGGGAAAGAGATGGTGGAGGCATCTTCGATGCTTGACTTTGAGAATGCAGCAAAGATCAGGGACAGAATTAGTGCCGTCAAAAAGGTTCTTGAGAGGCAGAGTATAACTTCAGGGAAGTTGATAGATCAGGATTACCTCGCTGTCTCCAGAAAAGGTGAAGAGGCCCAGGCCATAGTCCTCTTTGTAAGGGGAGGTTCAGTAACAGGAAGTAAATCCTTCCCCTTCTCGAAGGTAGGTGAAACCCCAGACACAGATATATTGGCATCCTTTGTGACCCAGTTCTACACAGATGAGAAGTTCATCCCTGAGGAGGTTGTTGTACCTTTTGAAATCGTCGAGAAGGGGGTAATAGAGAGGTGGCTGACTGAGAGGAAGGGGAAGTCGGTTAAGGTTGTCAGGCCTGTGAGGGGGGAAAGGGTCAAGGTCCTGGAGATGGCAAGGAAGAATGCTGAACTGGCATTAAAAGACCGCCTCGGCCTTGAAGAGACAGGGAACAAAAACCTGGAAGGGTTGAAAGATATCCTTCAACTGAGGAACCTCCCTCAAAGGATAGAGGCCTTTGATATCTCAAATATAGGCGGAAAGGAGGCGGTTGCCTCCATGATAGTATTTGAGGGAGGGAGGCCTAAGAAGGGAGACTACAGGCATTTCAAGATAAAGACTATTGAGGGTGCCAACGACTATGGTATGATGGCAGAGGTCCTTTTGAGGCGTTATAGCAGGCTTGTTTCAGAAGGTGAAAAATTCCCTGACCTGATAATGGTGGACGGAGGGAAGGGGCAGCTGAACGTGGCCCTGAGTGTGGCTAAGGAGCTGAATCTTGAAGGGGTTGATATCATATCCCTTGCCAAGGAGAGGGGGGAGGCGACTGACAGGGTCTTTGTCCCTAATGTGAAGGACGCCAAACAGATACCGAGGGATTCCCCTGTCCTGCACCTCCTGCAATACATAAGGGACGAGTCTCACAGATTTGCCATAACCTATCACAAGAAACTGAGGGGGAAGAAGCTGAAGCAGTCCGACCTTCTTGATATCCCAGGGATAGGGGAGGCTAAGACAAAGGCCCTTTTAAAGCATCTTGGAAGCCTTGATAAGGTGAAAGAGGCGGATGAAGGGTCATTGGCAAAGGTCCCAGGGATAACAAAGAAGGATGCAGAAGCTGTTTTTTCCTGGTTTCACGGTAATCCATAGGGTGGGCTGCGCCCACCGATTCCAACTTGATTAATCGTAGATATGTCGATTATTATTAGAGGGTTGTATGGAAAAGATTGTTCAGTCTACAGAGGCAGTCAGGCAGCAGACCATTAGGGAACTCAAGTCTCTCCTTGACCGCCTTCCGAGGCTCGGCAAGGAGGCGGATGATTTTGAGAAGGATATAGAGGATATCAGGTGTCATCAGCCGAATCTTCCTCTGGGTGAAACGTGGGAATAATCCTCGACACAAGCTATTGATTCCTTATGAGTGCGGCAGCCTGAAGATAGTTTAAATGTAGGGTGGGCTGCGCCCACCAAAAAAAAATGATTGACCCAAAATGGTGGGCGTAGCCCACCCTACAAATGATGGAAAAATAAATGGAAAGCGTGAAACGACTCAACCACAAAGAGACTTGGGATTTATTGAAACAACTTGGCATAAGCACTTCGCCTCCTCCCGAATATCGTTGTGATTTATATCTCCAAAATGTTAAGGGGCTTGACTTCAGTGGAGCATTTTTTTGGTTTGTTAAAATCAAAGGTAATTTTATAGGAGCAAAACTACAATATGCGGAGTTTGCACATGCTAAAATTTCAGGAGTCAGCTTTCAAGATGCGGATCTTTATAGGGCTAATTTCAGTAGATCTGATATATCGGTGGGATATTTTGTAAATGCGAAGTGTGCAGGAGCAAACTTCAGCAACAGTAATTTAGAAAGTGCAATTTTTCATGAAACTGATCTCCGAGATGCAAATTTTGATGAAGCTATACTCCGTAAGGCTTATTCCATTCATGAAATCTGGTCAGGAAACAGAAGAGACCCACGACGGGCCTATCGGAACAGACTGAAATTTAAAAATACCGATTTAAGAGGGGCTACCTTTCATAAAGCAGACCTCAGTGGCATCCTCATTGAGAACTGTAATTGTGAAAATACAGATTTTTCTCAAGCGAATCTCAATAAAACGCTTTTTTATGAATGCGATCTTAGATCAGCCAAATTCAACAAGTGTGACTTAAATAATACCCGCTTTATGAACATGAGGCATCATGATTCAAGATTCAGTACTATTCACAATGCGAATCTCGAAGCAATTCCTCTTATTGGTGTTAACCTCAGCGGCATCAATTTAAACGGAGCAAGTTTGAGCAGAGCCAATCTCCAAAAAGCCAACCTCCGCGGAAGCGATCTTAGAAATGCCAACCTTAAAGGAGCGAATCTCAGTGAAGCTGATCTCAGCGGATCCCAATTGATAGGTGCTACTCTTGAAGAAGCTATTTTAAGGGATGCGAATCTAAAAGATGCCAATTTAGATAATGCTTCTTTGATAAGTTGTTCTTTGGTTGGTGCAAACTTAGATGGTGCCAACCTGAGCAACTGTAAAGTTTATGGGATTTCAACGTGGGATACAAAAATAACCGATCGAACGATCATGAAAGATTTGATTATAAGCAAAAGTGGTCAACCTTTGATGACTATAGATGATATTGAAGTTGCTCAATTTATATATACTATCCTTGATAACAGAAAAATTTCTCAGGTCATTGATACAATGAGAACTAGATGTGTATTGATACTTGGCTCTTTTGATGAAGAATCCAAGGTGACTCTTAATTTACTCAAAAATGTTATCCGCATTAATGGTCATATTCCGATGATCTTTAATTTTGAACCTCCTAGGAATCAGGAGTTAATGGAGACAGTTAGGACTATGGCGCTTTTATCAAATTTTGTAATTATTGATTTGAGTACCAGAAGCGGGCAATTACATGAACTGGCAAACTTAGTTAAAGACACCTTTGTCCCTTTTGTAACAATTGCAAAGAGCGGTACAGTAACCACGGCAATGCATGGTGAGTTTAGGCATTATTATTGGTATCGGCAAGAATATTTCGCGTATTCCAAAGACGAGGAATTTCCTCAATTGTTCAAAGAAAAAATAATCCCGTGGGTAGAGCAAACTAATAGGGAAATCATTATGAAGAAAGTAAATAATTCTGTAGGGTGGGCTGTGCCCACCCAAAAATGATTGATTTGAACCGGTGGGCACAGCCCACCCTACATTTTAAGAAAGGTAATCAATGGCTCAAACATTAGGCACAGCAGGCAGATTCACGACAAATGAAACTTTAAGGAAGGCCCGTCAATCGATAAGTGCCTCTCTTATTGTAATGGCTGGCATTGGTTTAGCGGCTGGATTTGTTTTTTCGCTGGCCTTTAATAAATCGCCATGGTCTTTAATTATCTCTTTGCTGATAATCGCTTGCGGCTACTTTCCCTTCAAGTACTCAATCAAACAAATAGAAGAAATGGAGCAATCAAAACTCAATTATCGTAAGGGAACCGCTGGTGAAGCTTTTATAGGAAGCGTGTTGGAACGGCTGTCCGATGAATATTATGTTATCAACGATTTGTCGACCCCTTATGGGAATCTCGACCATGTCGTCATCGGACCAACAGGTATTTTTGTTATCGATACGAAAAACTGGAGAGGTGTTGTACGTGCTGATGGAAAGGGGGAGTTGTTGTTAAACGGCAAGCCCACTGACAAACCGGAAACAGGAAATTTTCAGGCACGGATAATGGAAATCAGGAAGCGCTTTTTAAGCTTATGTACCTTGGATGATATATATTTCCAGGCTGTCTTTGTGTTTCCTGTCGCATACGTTGAGGCTCCATGGGGTTCGACAAGATATGTAAACTGTATGACCGATGAAAGAATCGTAGATTACATTGAAAATCAAAGGCCCAAGGCAAAGCTCAATTCTTCGTTCATTGAAAAATGCGCTCATGGATTTAAGGCGTTGGCGTCTCTTGATAAGGGATTTTAACAGATAGTGGTGGGCGCAGCCCACCCTACGAAAAAATATTTTTATGATGTACATGGTAGGGTGGGCTGTGCCCACCAATAAAGGTTTTAAAGGTAACTAATGCCCAATTATCGAAGGTCACATGAAGGCAATACTTACTTCTTTACGGTTGTCACCTATCAAAGAAGGCCAATCTTATGCCTCGATGAATCAAGGCGTGGGTGTTATTGCCTGACCATCTTCATTGCATATGGGAGCTTCCAGAAGGGGATGTTAATTATTCGATGAGGTGGGGGTTGATTAAGAAGGAGTTTACCAAGAGAATAAAGGGTATGGTGGGCACAGCCCACCCTACCGAATCACGGATAAAACATAGGGAAAGCGTTGTATGGCAACGGAGATTCTGGGAGCATAAGATAAGGGACGAGAGGGATTATCAAACACATTGTGATTACATTCATTACAACCCGGTAAAGCACGGTTTTGTGAGTGCTCCTGTCGGATGGGAATATTCGACGTTTCATAGATATCTTAAGGACGGTGTTTATTCAGAGGAATGGGGCAGCAAGGAACCTGATAAAATTGGGGACATGAATTTGGAATGATTGAAAAGGTGGGCGCAGCCCACCCTATGGAGCTAACTCAATAGCCATTTAAATCATTTGACAATAGTAATAAAAAATCAGCCAGCATAGCATACAGATATCCCAAGCAGAAGGAGAAACCCAAAGGCCGCATACTCCCTTGCACCCAACTTCATCTCCCTCAAGCTCCCCCTCTCGGCACCCGGCACATACCCTCTTGAAACCATAGCAACTGCAAGGTCGTCAGCCCTCCTGAAGCTGTTATAGATAAGGGGAACCAGGACGACAGGGATATTCTTGGCCCTTTCTATGAAGCCCCCGCTGGAAAGGTCTATACCACGGCCCTTCTGGGCCTTTACTATGCTCTCAGCCTCTATTTTCAAGATAGGGATAAACCTGATGGCAACGAGCATCATCATTGCCAGATCGGAGACCGGGACACGAATGCGCTTTAAAGGGGAGAGTAGCCTTTCAAGTCCCATAGTCAACTCCAACGGAGGTGTTGTGAGGGTAAGGAGGTTACTGAAAAAAATGGCAAGTATCAACTGGACCATCACCCGCGCTCCTTCCTCCGCCCCCTCATATGAAACCCAGGTGATGTAAGGTACCGGCTCTCCGGGTGTAAAAAAAGCATGGAACACAGCGGCAAATAGGAAAAGCCAGAAGAAGTGCTTAAGTCCTTTCAGGATGAAGCCTATCTTTATACCGGAAAGCACGACGGCAATGAAGGCAGTGATTGTTAAAAACGAAAGGGGAACCAAACCGCGAGCAGTAAATATAAGCGGGAGCAGGATAGAAACGGACAGGAGCTTCGCCCTCGGGTCAAGGAGATGGATAAAAGAATCGCCCTTTATGTATTGCCCGAAGGTGATGTCCTGGAGGAATTTCATTTTATGAATAGTTCGGGCAGCCACAGAGGGCTGCCCCTACAACTTTATGCCTCACCAGCTGCCTTCGGCTTACGGCCCCTTCTGGAAGGCTTTGAACCAAGCTCTCTATAGAGGTTGACCATCTCGATTGCAGTTACAGCGGCGTCCCACCCTTTGTTCCCTGACTTGGTCCCCGCCCTTTCAATGGCCTGCTCTATGTTGTCCGTGGTGAGTACGCCGAATATGATAGGTATCTTGCTGTCCATGGATACCTGGGCAACTCCTTTGGATACCTCTGAGGCCACATAGTCGAAGTGAGGGGTTGAACCCCTTATTACTGCGCCAAGGCATATTATGGCATCATAACCTTTGCCGGAAAGTATCCTGGCTGTTGCCGGTATCTCAAATGCCCCTGGGACCTTGGCAATGGTTATGTCTCCATCCTTAGCACCGTTTCTTACAAGGGCGTCTACGGCGCCCTCAACCAGCCTCTCACTTATAAAGGAGTTGAAGCGGCTGACTACTATGCCGAACTTCAACTCTGCGGCATTTAACTTACCTTCTATAACCTTAGGCATATCATAACCTCCTCAGCCATTGTCTAAGCCACATTTAAAGCAACTTGATAGCGAGATTATTACTCACAAGAACAGTGTTGTCAAGGGGTATATGGGGGGCCTACCTTCTCCCCCTCAGCGTATAGTTATTGCAAAACCTTTCTGAGTGGTTTCACGCATGATCTTCGCCATCGGCGCATACATTATATCAATAGGGTTATATCCGTCACTGATGACAACCCCTCCTTCTGTATCAATGCTGACAGGGCCCGGGAGCATCATCTTCCCCCCTGCAAGAGTAGGCGTCAAGTTCGCCATAGATGCCAGAAATGAAATCTCCCTGAATCTGCCTTCTCCCCAGGGTTCAACCTCGAAAACAAGGACGTCCTTGAAGACCGTTTTGAGCGTTTTTAATATCGCCTTTGTCGAGACGGCCTTCCTGGCATCTCTATAGTCATGAAAGTTTATGGCAAGGACACCGCGCTCTCTCATTATCTTCTTCAAGAATTTTTCAAAACAACCTATCGCTACCCTTTCCCTTCACCCACAGCTATCTGCCTTTCCTTCTCGAATATCTCCCATAGATTTATCTCTATCTCAAAAGAGCGAACCTTCAAGACCTCGTCCCAGTTGAACAGTTCAGGAGCCCCATATCTGTTATTCTCAAGGGAGTATCTTTCCAGATACTCCCTTTCAGGATAGACAATTAAATATTCCTTTACCCCAAACCTTTCATAGAGGTTCTTCTTTTCCCTTTTATCTTTAAGCTCAGTGGAAGCTGAGATAACTTCCACAATCAGATCTGGCGCGCCTTTTATATTGTCTTCAGTAATCTTGTTTTTGTCGCAGACGACAAAGACATCGGGCTGAACCACATTATATTCGTCAAAGACAACGTCCGTGGGGGCTATAAAAAAACGGCAACCCTTTTCTTTAACTCTATCGCCTAATTTCCCTGCCAATTGCAGCACAATATTCTGATGTCTTATCTTTGGCGCAGGAGTCATGCAATAGACCTCGCCGTCAATAATCTCCCATCTCTCCCCATCGTCCCATGAAACATAATCTTGATAGGTATATCTTTTATCTTTTTTTAAAGCCTGTCCCACAATGTCTCCCAGATAGATTATTGCCTGATGGGAACTACCTCCTTCTAACCCTGTCGCTGCTCCTGCCGCCTCTATCTCTATCGCCACCTCTGTCGCTTCCGCCGCCTTCTCTCGGCTTTGCAGGGGCAACCGCCACCTTCTGGCCTGATACGATACTCTGGTGCATGACCTCTATTACCTTCTCCGCTGCCTCCCTTGGGACCTCTACAAAGGTAAACTTGTCAAATATATTTATCCCGCCTATGGCCTTCCCGGGGATATTGGCCTTATCTGCGATGGCCTTTATTATATCTCCTGCCCGTACGTTCTGCTCCCTTCCTACCGTCATGAAGAGCCTTACCATCCCTTGTGCAGCCCCTGTATCTTCGAGGGATACTCCTCCTTCACGTTCTGGAGCCTTAGCGAAACCCTCGAGATGGAATTTAAGTAGTGCCGCGGCCAGCTCCAAGGGTTCGATACCTTCTGCAAGTCTTTCAGCCATCTTATGGAATGTATCAAACCTCTTATCGTCAATAAACTCCTGGACCTTCTCCCTTAGGGTCTCTGTCCGGGCCTCCATAACCTGCTCTGCTGTAGGGAGCTTCCCTTTCTTTATCTTTGTCTTAGCCATGGCCTGGATGACTCTGAGCTGTCTGTCCTCATGGGGGGTGACAAACGTAATGGCTACCCCTTCCCTTCCGGCCCTTCCTGTCCTTCCGATTCTGTGGATATAGGACTCCGGGTTCTGGGGAATGTTGTAGTTCACCACATGGGAGATATTGCTTATGTCTATACCTCTTGCAGCTACATCCGTGGCCACAAGGACATCAATCTTCGATTCCCTGAACTTCTTCATTACCACGTCTCTCTGGGACTGGCTGAAGTCGCCATGAATCGCCTCAGCCTCATAACCCCTCAGCTTCAGGTTGGATGCAACCTCGTCTACTTCCCTCTTTGTATGACAGAAGACGAGGAAGAGGTCTGAGTCCTCGGCATCGATGAGCCTGCTCAAGGCCTCCAACTTCTCTGCCGGCCTTACCTCGTAGAATATCTGATTTATCTTCGGCGCAGTCAGGGTATCCAGGGCTATCTTCACTTTTTCTGGGTTCCTCATGTAGCGCTTGGATATCCTCAGTATCTCTTCAGGCATGGTGGCTGAAAAAAGAAGGGTCTGCCGCGCCTCAGGCGTCTCCTTGAGTATAGTGGTGATGTCGTCCACAAACCCCATGTCCAGCATCTCGTCGGCCTCATCAAGGACAACGATCTTCACATCCTTCAGCTTGAGAGTTCCTCTCTGTATATGGTCTATAACCCTTCCCGGGGTCCCGACAACGATCTGGACTCCTTTTTTAAGGGCATTTATCTGCCTTTCTATTGAAGTACCGCCATATATAGGGAGCGCCAATGTCTTCTTGAACTTCCCGAGCTTGTTCATCTCCTCCGCAACCTGGACGGCAAGCTCCCTTGTGGGGGTCAGTATTATGGCCTGGACGCTGAAAACCGTCCGGTCCATTTTTTCTATAATCGGTATCCCGAAGGCTGCCGTCTTGCCTGTCCCTGTCTGCGCCTGTCCCACGACATCTTTCCCGCTCAGAAGGATAGGTATTGTCTTTTCCTGAATAGGGGTAGGCTCCTCGAATCCCATGGCCGAAATGGCCTTCAAAACCTCGCTGCTTAAATTAAATTCGTTGAATGTAGTTATTTTCTCTTCCACTTTTTTCCTCTCTCCTTGTTTAGTTTTATTAGTTTGGGCGACCACATAGGGTAGCCCCTACTGACCACTGACTTCTGATCACTGACCACTATCTTTATCCTGCTGCCTCCAGCCTGCTCAAAAGCGTCGGCCTCTTTGTCTCTTCCTTTTTCTCCTCCTCTATATTCAGCATCTGGCAGTGACCCTCAAACAGCGCACCCTCTATTATGATAAGCTTAGGCGTCGTTATGCTGCCGGACACCCTTGCCGGCGGATGAAGTTCAAGCCTCTCCCTGGCCCTTATATTTCCTTCCACCCTGCCGCTTATTACAGCATTACCTACCTCAATCTCCGCGTTGACAATAGCGTCGTCACCTATGATCAGAGTATCATTAGATATTATCTGGCCCTTAAAATTTCCGTCTATCCTGACTGTTTCATGGAAGGTCAGCTTACCCTCAAATTCACTACCCTTTCCGAGAAATGCCTTTATATCGCTCGCTGCCGATTCCCTTCTCCTTAACATCCTACCCTCCCCTGAGAATGCTTACTAATCTGTCCAATTCATCGGATGAGTAATACTCTATCACTATCTTTCCCTTCCTGCCACTACCAGCTATCCTCACCTTTGTGCAGAGAGACCTCATAAGTCCCTCCTGGAGCCTATCGATATCCGCGCTCGCCTTCTGGACCTTTTTTACAGGCTGCCCCTTGGCGATTCTCTTCACCAGGGATTCAGTCTCCCTGACTGAAAGACCCTTCTTCACAACGACGGCATGGGCCTCAATCTGCCTCTGAGGGGTTTCAAGACCCAGGATGGCCTTGGCATGACCAGTTGAGACTACACCTTTGGAGATATCTTCTTTTATCTGTTCAGGAAGCCTGAGAAGCCTCAGGTAGTTGGCTATAGTCGACCGCTCCTTCCCAACCCGTATCGAAAGCTCCTCCTGAGTATAGTCAAATTCGCTTACCAGCTTCTGGTATCCCTCAGCCTC
This sequence comes from Deltaproteobacteria bacterium, assembly GCA_030646755.1. Classification (GTDB taxonomy): domain Bacteria; phylum Desulfobacterota; class JAENJC01; order JAENJC01; family JAENJC01; genus JAUSKU01. Next base: position 17,390 of record JAUSKU010000037.1, on the reverse strand, counting down.
CTCTATAGGGTTAAGCTCGGCCCTCTGTATATTCTCTATAAGGGCAAGCTCCAGCATCTCCGTGTCCCTGACTTCCCTGATGATTACGGGGACATCCCTGAGCCCTGCCATCTGGGCTGCCCTCCAACGCCTCTCGCCCGCAATAAGCTCGTAACCGCTGTCGGTACGCCTGGCGAGAAGGGGCTGGATTACACCATTTCCCTTTATGGATGCCGCCAGTTCCTTCAGTTTTTCACTGTCGAAGACCTTCCTCGGCTGGTACCTGTTGGGGACAATCTCCTCTATCCCGCAGGTTATAAGCTTCTTATCTTCTTCATCTGTAGGAAGGAGGGCGCCGATACCCCTCCCTAAGACCTTTCTCTGCACCATGTATTCAGTTCCTCGCTATTAATTCCTGAGCCAGGTCAAGATAACTTACCGCCCCTCTGGACCTTATGTCGTAAAGGAGGATGGGCTTGCCAAAGCTCGTGCATTCGCTGAGCTTAACATTCCTCGGAATGACCGCTTCAAACACCTGCTTCTTAAAATGAGACCTTATGTCCTCAGCCACCTGATGTGAGAGGTTGTTCCTCTGATCAAACATGGTAAGAAGGATACCCTCTATCTTTATAGAAGGATTCAGGGCCCTCTTTATAAGGTTCACCGTATTTGTAAGGTGGCCTAACCCCTCTAATGCAAAGTATTCGCACTGCATCGGTACTATCACGGAGTTGGCAGCAGTAAGCGAGTTCACCGTCAAAAGTCCCAATGAAGGAGGACAGTCGATGATGACATAGTCATAATCATCTACAATCGCGGAGAGGGCCTCCTTGAGCCTTGTCTCCCTTGCTATGGCGCTGACAAGCTCTATTTCAGCCCCGGCCAGGTCCATATTGGACGGGGCCAAGTCAAGGTACTTTAACTCCGTCTTCCTTATTATGTCCTTAAGGTCCTTTTCCCCTATGAGGGCATGGTAAACGCTCTCCCTTATATCAGATTTTCTGCAGCCAAGACCGCTCCCGGCATTTGCCTGGGGGTCTATGTCGACAAGAAGGGTCTTCCTTTCCGCAACAGCCAGTGAAGCTGCAAGATTTATCGCTGTGGTAGTCTTACCAACGCCACCCTTCTGGTTGGCCACAGCTATAATCTTACCCATTATAACCTCTTGATATAAGTGTGTTCAGGTTTCGCAGATTAGCAAAGGAAGGAGAGATAAGAACAGATTTTTGAAAACCTTTAATTCTTTGCGTCTCTGCGGTAAATACATACATTTATGGAACGATGGAAGAGGTTACCATATTTTCCTACTCTTGGGAAGTTTTTTTATTGCACCTGCCTTAAACCATTGGCCAGCCTCTCATTCTCCTCTCTTTTTCTTACCGCAACCCTGAAAAACCTGTTTCCAAGGCCCTCAAAGGAGGTGCAGGACCTTATGAGAAGGCCTTTCTTTGCCAGTATGTCAAACAGCATATCCGCATCCAGACCACCATTTTTAATCCTTGCAAGGATATAATTCGCAACAGAAGGGAATGGTTTAAGCCACCGGATATCTGCCAAACTGGAAAACAGATGGTCCCGCTCTTTTTCAACAAACCTCCTGCTCTCTTCCATATATCCAGTGTCCTTTAAGCTTTCAATGGCTGCAATACTCCCCAGTGAATTGATGCTCCAGGGCTCCTTGTACACCATCATCCTGTCGATATTCTCTTTACTGCTTATTGCAAACCCTACCCTCATTCCTGGGATGCCGAAAAATTTTGTCATGGACCGAAGCACTATCAGGTTAGGCCTTTCTATTGCGGCTTTTTTGACAGACTCGTCTTCTACAAAATCGATAAACGCCTCATCCACTATAGATAGCGTGCCGTAGTTTGAGGCCTTATCAACTATTTCAAGGATAGCATCCTTAGAAACTAATGCTCCAGTAGGGTTCCCAGGATTGCAGATGTACAAGATGTCGTACTTGCCTTCAAGGGCACCAATAAGTCTCTCCACTTCCAGCTTGAAGCCGTTCTCTTCCGACAGCAGAAATGTATCAGTATTACATCCAACAAGCTCCAAGGCACTTCTGTATTCGCTAAAGGTCGGAATAACCATTAAGGCCTTCTTTGGTTTAAATACCCTCGGTATCAGGTAGATGAGCTCCGTAGAACCGTTACCTGCAAGGATACATTCTTCCGGTATCCCATGAAAATCAGAAATTTGAGAAGTAAGTGTTTCGGCAAACTGTTCAGGATAATGTAAAACTGAATCAAGGCCGTCGATAACTATCTGACGGGCTTTCTTAGACATCTCAAGAGGGTTTATACTGGCGCTGAAATCTATTACATCTTCAGCTCTTAGGTCATACCTCTTTGAAATCTCGGTAATATTCCCGCCGTGGGTGTGGTTTAGTTTACGCATCTCTGCCCCAAAACCGCTATAATTAATATAGAAAGCAATACCATCAATATCGATGAGGTTATCATCAGCCTCCCGGCATCTTTCACATCTATAACCTGAAATTCTCCATGTTCATCACCAATAAAAGGCTTATTGCTTGGCACTCCGCCGTAATATGAAAGCCCTCCAAGCCTCCTTCCGAGGGCTCCCGCTACAGCAGCCTCAGGATATCCGGAGTTAGGACTTGGATGGTTCCTGCGGTCCCTTAACATTATTTTCCAAGCACCTCTCCAGTCTTTGCGCAATACAAATGCAGCGAATGCAATCAGGAGGGCGGTTAATCTTGCAGGGATGTAGTTGACAAGGTCATCAAGTCTTGCTGATGCCCTGCCAAAATAGAGATACCTTTCGTTCTTGTATCCAACCATTGAATCGAGGGTATTCACGGCCTTATATGCCATCGCCAGCGGTGGCCCTCCTATGGCCAGATAGAAGAGAGGAGCAATAACTCCGTCGGATGTATTTTCTGCAACCGTCTCTACTAAACCCCTTACGATCTCTCTTCCATCAAGGTTTTGAGTATCTCGCCCAACGAGATAAGACAGCTCTTTCCTTGCACCTTGAATATCACCGACAGAAAGGCGCTTGGCAACCTTCCGACTTTCTGCATAGAGGGACTTTGCCGCAATAGTTGTATACCCTAATAAAACGGCAGCAAACCAGCCAGCCCAATGATGGATATGGGATGTCAATTTGATTATAAAATCAACTGCAACAAAGGCAGAAACAGGAATTATGACTGCCAATATCATACCTGCAAGAATTTCCGCAGTCTTGACCTTTGCAAACCTCCTTAATATTGTCTCTCCTAAAGATATACCTCTCCCAATTATAACAACCGGATGCGGAAACCATCTGGGATCACCCAGGAGCAGATCGAGGAGGAAGGCAAAGAATATGATGCTTGAATCAAAATGTAAGAAGTTCATATAAAGGCTATCTTACCTTGCGCATCTGAATATCAACCTCTTCAAAAACCAATTCAGAGACACTCTTGATTACAGGCGCGAAGGTGCTGTAGTCATTTCCTTTCGTCATTACGCACAACAGGTATGGATGGCTTGGGTAATAGACTATTCCACAGTCATGAAACTGTCTCTGACCATCTTCGGATTTGCTCTCACCAAACTTCTGGGCAGTAGGCACCCCAGGCGGCACCCCGGCGACCAGGCCTTCTTTGAAGTCCGCTTGGCTAAGGAGTTTAAGCGCTTTATTTGACATTTCATTATTCAGGTAAGACGAATTAAAGAGGATTCTGAAAAATGAGGAGTATTTCTTTACGCTAATCCTATAAGAAGAGACTCCGTATGGCAATTGAATATTCAAGTCTGCGAAAACCTTCCCGTAAAGGTCTTCTTCGTCATTCACCTGTAGCAGGTATTGTGCGTCATTGTCAGAATAGACAATCATTCTATAGATAAGCTCTTCGACCGTATAAGATCCCCCCTTCTCCAACCTTAAGGCCGGCTGCACAAACTGTCCTGTTGAAGGGGTATTGCCTTCATATTTGATCTTTTTTGTAAGGATGGAAGGGGTCGACTCGGCCTTTTTTAGATATGCCATCATGACCGGGACCTTCAGCAGGCTGCCTGGCAGAAAACGTTCTTTTTCGTTTATCCCTATCCATGGACCATTGTTCAGGTCTCTGAAATATATCGACGCAAAATTGATCCTCTTCGCCTCAACCTCTTTATGGATCAAATCCTCCAGCTTGTCCTTAAATGATAAGAGCTCCCTGCTTATTATTTCCTTACTGCCCTCACATTCAAGCAATGGGTTAATAAACTCATACTGCCCCTCGTGGAGCTCGGTTGCTTCAGGTTTATTGCCCTTTAACAACCACCCACAGGCCAGACCGGCCCCAAAAAAAATAATTAATAATGATGGTATTAGCAGACGTTTTAAGAAAGGTTTTTCAGGATTCTTCATACTTTACTCCTTTCCCAATAAACCTCACAAGTTTCCACGAAAGCATCTCAGAGAGGTAGACAATATCCTCCAGGGGCAGGTTATATCTGATGGACGAATCAAAAAGGACCTGAAGGGAGGCGGGAAACTCCTCATCCCTCTTCCAATAGATATAAGTAATCGGGACCCTCGGAAACGCCTGGAAACGGAAGGCGATGTCACCCATCTTGACCTCTTCTCCCCCCAACCCCATGCATGCCTCGGCAAATCCCTCCGGGTTATTACCGTAAGCGTTGATGACAGGCATCTCCACACGCTTTTTAAACACAGAGAAGTATTTATCTCCGCCTGGGATGTCCTTGTAAGCCACCAGCTCACCTGATAACGGGCTTCCCATGGCATTTGTGAAATAATGAAGCAACAGGATGTGGGATATGATACTTACTTGGGGATGGTTAGGGAACTCTATCCCTCCTTCAGGATGAACCAGGGTATACTCCTGCCCGAAGAGCTTCACCGAGATCAGGGAGTTACCGCAGTTGACCTGCTCAAAATCCCCCCCGGCCCTGTAAGCCATATCTTGGGGGTCTTTCTGGGCAAAATTCTCCTTTGCCAGCTTAAGTGAAAGATCTAAGTTTGTCATTTTGGCTTACCCATCTGTTCCACGCCCGGCTAAACCCTCCGAAATCAATATGCACGCTTGTAAAATATAAGCCCTAAATATTCACGCATGGCAGTGCAGGTCTTATCAAAAGCGCCAAGACTGGGCATGTAATCGTCCCAGCCGTACTTCATGCCCTGCCATGTTCTGAACCCTACAGGGAAAGGTAATACTTTGAGACCTGTTTTTTCAAAGCTCATCACTGCTCGTCTCATGTGGTATGCAGACGTCACTAAAATCGGTTTTTCAAATCCGCTCTTCTTACATATATCCGTTGAATATTTCGCATTTTCAATAGTGTCCCTGCTTTTATCCTCCATGATGACTTTGTCAGACGGCACCCCGAGGTCAATGAGAAAACGTCTTACGATAGGGGCCTCCGACTTCCTGTGCTTAAAAACTTTACCGGTCGAAATAATTATGGGAATCTCAAGTTTCTTCTGAAGCCTGATGGCAGTGACGATTCTCGTGGTCATATCCTCCGTTGGAATACCGATACCGGAAAAATCGGGAGATTCATCATATATCCCGCCGCCCAAAAGGATTATCACATCTCCCTGGGGATTCTCTGGCATATCAAAAGCGGATTCGAGCCCACTAAACAAGTAATTAGAAAAAGGAGATAGAGAAACAAGGCACATCAGCATACCGATTATACAGTTAATTATGCCGGCCTTCCGGTAACCTTTAAACAAGTACCATATACCGGAACCTATAAGCAAAATTATGAATATTCCGGGTGGTAAAATAAACGGCATCACTATTTTTTTAAAAAGGAACATTATGCAGTTTTACTCCAGGCATTTTCTTTAACTGTTGATAGGCGTACACGCCCCGGTGTGTTAGTTAGTCCGGCGAATCCCATCATCTTGAAAATATCAAGGTTACTATCTAACAAATGGGCCAAATTGTCATATACATTTTCTATTCCGACTTTAATATCAAGGGGAGCAAAACTTTTTTCCTTTCTAATACTATTTAGGAATTCTTTCCTGAAATGATCATTGTCAAATATGCCATGAATATATGTTCCCCAGCACCTGCCGTCTTTTGTTACAGCGCCGTCAGGTATTTCAACAGCATCGCCGTTTCTTTTTTTAATAACAAAAAGCGGCTCCGCATCCCCAGTAAGTTTGGATTCGCCCATATGAATTTCATAACCCCTGAGCAAGGGATGAGGGATGAGGGATGGGGGATGAGGGATGGCCTCAACATTTGCGGTTATTTTGTCTTTTAGTAAAATTGTTTCTACCTGAAGGAGCTCCAGGCCATCTTCCGAAGTCCCTTCAGTCTCAACCCCATATGGGTCTGAAACCTTAATGCCGAGGATTTGATACCCACCGCAGATGCCGACAACACGACCTCTCCTTTTGTAATGCCCCCTAATAGCCTCTGCAAACCCAATCTTCTTTAGAAGTATAAGGTCATCTATAGTGTTCTTGCTGCCGGGAATAATTACTACGTCAAGACCGGCCAACTCTTCCGGCCTCTGGATATAGCTAAGCTGAACATCAGGTTCTCTTTGAAGTGGATCAAAATCGGTGTAGTTCGATATATGCGACAGCCGGATAATGCCGATCTTTATCTGTTGGGCACAGCCCACCCTACTGACCCCTGACCCCTGACCCCTGACCTCTCTTTTCCCCAGGCCGACACTGTCCTCCTCCCCTATTCCCATATCCATAAAATAAGGGACAACTCCAAGGATAGGAACGCCGGTCCTCTTTTCAATGAATTCAAGGCCCGGCTCAAGCAGAGTCTTATCTCCCCTGAACTTATTTATTATAAAACCGCAGACCATCTTCCTTTCGGATGGCGTCAGTAGCTCCATCGTTCCGATCAGAGATGCAAAGACCCCGCCCCTGTCTATGTCTGAAACAAGAATGACCGGGGCATTTGCCATCTCAGCCACCTTCATATTTACAATGTCGTTCTCCTTCAGGTTTACTTCCGCTGGAGAACCGGCCCCTTCGATCACTATAAGGTCAAACTCCATGGAAAGCCTCTCGTAACTCTCACAGACCGCCTCCCATGCCTTTTCCTTGAAGGCATAATACTCCCTTGCCTTCATATTCCCGACAACCTTGCCGTGGATTATCACCTGGGAACCCATGTCGCTGTTGGGTTTCAAAAGCACCGGGTTCATGTGGATTGAAGGCTCGATCCCGCAGGCCTCCGCCTGTATAGCCTGGGCGCGTCCTATCTCTCCGCCTTCCTTGGCCACAGCGGAATTCAGGGCCATGTTCTGGGCTTTAAACGGGGCCACTCTATATCCCATGTTCCTGAATATCCTGCAAAGTCCGGCAGTTATTATGCTCTTGCCCACGTGAGAGCCGGTCCCCTGGATCATTATTGCTTTTGCCATAATCCACCATAAAGCTTCACCACAAAGGCACAAAGTCCACAAAGTATTAAATTATTTTTGACACTGATTCACACTGATATCATATGAATTTCACAGATAAAATCTGTGTCTAAGGTTTTCTTTGTGTTCTTCGTATCTTTGTGGTTATTTATAAATGTTTCAATAGACTCTTCACTATCTTCCCGTAAATGCTGTAAATCGGGTACTTTTTTTCCTTTTCAAGCCACAGCGCCAGGCTTCTTTCCTGGGCATCCTTATCATCATGCATCCTGACAAGCCTCTCCCTCCATTTATCATCTTTGTAAAACCATCGGCACAGAAGGGACATCAATCTGAACTGGGAACCGTAAACCCTCTTCCACTCCCTATCATAAGAAGCAACATCACCTTTTATCACAGCCTCCGCAGCCATCTTCCCGCTCATTATACCGTAATAAATCCCCTCGCCGGACACAGGCATGACCGTCCCTGCCGCATCTCCCACCAAAAGGACATTCCCATAGACCTTTTTCTTTATCGGCCCCATGGGCAATGGGAAGGCCTGTCTCTTCAGTATCTTGGCCCCATCAAACCTTACTCCGAGCCGTTTTTTAAAGGCTGCCATGTAGTCATCCATAAACTTCCCGTAACCATATGGGGCGCCGGTACCTATGGTCGCAAAACTGCCCTTTGGAAAAACCCATCCATAAAAATTCGGGGATATGTCGGCTCCATACCAGAATTCGCAGCGGTCCTCATATAGCTTCTGCGTCTCTCCGGTTAACTCCACCTTTTCCTGCACCGTCAGATAAACCTGTGGCCTCTCAGCCCCTATCTGCTTCGCGACAGCAGAGTTGACCCCATCCGCCGCAATTACCGCATCAACCTCAATAGAGTCTTCCTTTTCTCCCTGCTTAAAATTGATCTCAATTTTCCCCTCTTTACTAAAGAGGGGGGGAGGAGGAGTTAATTCCTTCTGAGAGAAACCGGTAAACACTCCTTCTATAAGCCTTGCCCCACTCTCAACAGCTTTCTCCCTAAGCCAGGGGTCAAACTTCATCCTATCAACCATCCCGACATACCCATTTTTCACTTCAGCTATTACCTCATAACCGGATGGCGCAACGATCCCAACCTTCGTGACTTTCCTTTCAAAAAGATAATCAGGAATGTCAAACTCCTTAAGAGAGCCTGATGGAATTCCACCACCGCAAGGCTTATCGCCATTCAGGTCTTTCTCTATCAGGTATGTCTCAACCCCGGCCTTCGCAAGCGTCATCGCCGCCGCAGCCCCGGCAGGGCCTCCGCCTATAATAGCAACCTTCATAAGCATCTTACTCCTGACTGATATTATACCCCCTCGGAGTCACCATCAAACCGTCAACCACGTATGTCGTGGAATTGCCGATTATAATCGTTGTGAGCATGTCTATGTCATGATTAAGCATATCTGCAAGGGTTGTTATTAAAACCTTCTGCCCATCCCTCATTGCATTTTTTACGATTCCGACAGGGGTATCCGCCTTTCTGTGTCTTGAAATTATATCCCTTGCAACTCCTATCTGCTCAACCCTCCCAGATGACTTGGGATTGTATATACAAATAACAAAATCGGCCATGGCTGCCGCCTCAACCCTCTTCTGAATAAGATCCCACGGCGTAAGAAGGTCGGACAATGATATGGCAGCAAAGTCATGCATCAATGGTGCGCCAAGGACTGCGGCGGCGGCGTTAAGGGCGGAGACGCCTGGGATGACTTCAATATCGTGGACAGTCAAAAATGGGGACAGTCCCGATTCTACGACTCCGCTTTGCTCCGTCCGTAAATCTGGGACAGTCCCCTTACTGGCTACCAATTCATATATCAGTCCAGCCATTCCATATATCCCGGCATCTCCGCTGGATATAACGGCGACTTTCTTCCCTTTTTCCGCAAGCTCAATGGCAGCCTTGCACCTATCCACCTCCTGGGTCATCCCGGTAGACACTATCTCCTTGCCGCCTGCGATGCATTTTATGAGGTTTATGTAGGTCTTGTATCCAACAATAACGTCCGCTTCATACAATGCAGTTCTGGCCCTCTGTGTGAGATGTTCCGCATTTCCGGGACCTATGCCTACAACAAATATTTTACCTTTCAACAAAGCCTCCCGAATTTTAAATGGTGGGCACAGCCCACCCTACTCTCATCTCACGTCTAACGCTTCACAGCATTCTGCCACCGCCATCGTTACGTTCCCCGACTTTACTTTGTTTACCAGAAGATTTGAGGCCCTCGCACTCAGCATGGCCGCTGGTTCACAAACGCCACCAACTCCCACAGCCTCTATGACATGCAGGGAAGGGGGGGTCACCAGCTTCTCCTTCTCCAACTCCTCTTTATTAAAAAAATCTATCGTGAGGTCATATTTTTTTGCATAGTTCAGCAATCCAACCTCATCATTTTTTACATCAATAGTCGCCAGGTTGCGGATGCTCTTTTTTGAAAGTCCTGCATCCTTCAACACCGTACAGATCACATCCTCTACCTCTTCTGCCGAGGAATTCCGGTTGCATCCTATCCCAACAACAAGATTCTTCGGCCTGAATGCAAGACAGTTTTCAAGAATATCAGGAATTATCCTGTTGGTTACTGCAATGCGGGCCGGACAATCTGAAGCAAGAAGCTCATTCAACGTGTCGAAGAAAATAAAGTTACCACAACCGGCAATGGCCTCCCTCTCTCCTGCTGGAAGGTTTATAGCTACTTGCTCGTCATGCAGAAAAGCGCTGTTGATCTTCTTTATCCCTGTAACATTCTCTATCTCACAATCCAGTTCCCTTGCGATATCCTCGGCACAAGGCTTGTTGCAAACATCCGTTCCAGTAGTAATGACAGGTATTGCTCCTGTATGTTTGGCTACCTCTCTGGCCAGTTCATTGGCCCCGCCCAAATGCCCTGACAAAAGAGAGACGGCAAACCTCCCTGCCTCATCCATGACTACCACAGCAGGGTCCACGTCCTTCCCTTTTATAAATGGGGCAATAATCCTTACCACTATGCCCGTAGCCATTATAAAGACCAGCCCGCCATATTCGGAAAACGCCTTCTCAGCAGCATCCTTTATCTCGGTAAAGGTCATACCCTTCCCGTCGGCCATATCTCTGTGCTTCTCAGGGAGAAAAAGCTCGGAACCCGTCAACCTTTCATGGAGTCTGAGGCCAAGCTCTACACTGCCCTTGGTAAGGGTGATTATGGCTGTCTTCATTTCTTTTCCCGATAACCATGCTCAAACTCTTTATCGTAAAGTTTTGATTTTGCCCTGACCCCTGAACCCTGACCACTGACCACTGATTTTAAAACATCCCCTACAATAATCATAGCCTGCTTCTTGATTCCTGCATCCTTAATTTTTTGAGCTATATCCTTGAGTGTCCCTGTAATTGCCCTTTCATCAGGCCACGAGACCCTCTCGACGACAGCCACCGGTGTATCTTCGGGATATCCCTGCAACAGTTCCGAAACCACCTTGTCAATCATCCCAACGCTCAAAAAGATGCAGATAGTGGCCCTGTGCTTAGCAAGCTCCGAAAGCCTTTCCTTTTCTGGAACAGGAGTCCTTCCCTCAACCCTCGTAAATATCACTGTCTGAGAGACCTCCGGCAGAGTCAGTTCAGCCTTCAGATATGCAGCGGATGCAAAGGCAGATGACACGCCGGGGATAATCTCATAAGAGATCCCAGCCTCTTCCAGCGGAGCTATCTGCTCCAGAATGGCCCCATATAAAGACGGATCGCCCGTATGGACTCTTGCCACCTTCTTCCCGGCCTTCACTCCGTCTATTATGACCTTCGTAGTCTCTTCAAGGTTCATGGAGGCACTGTTGTGTATCTCGGCACCCTTCTTTGCGTAATCCAGTACCCTTTCGCTAACCAAAGAGCCCGCATATACGACAATATCGGCCCTTTCAACGGCCTTCATCCCCTTGACCGTAATCAGTTCAGGGTCACCTGGACCGGCGCCGATGAAATAAACTGAGGGCTCTGAATTTTTCATGATCCCCTCTTCACTATCACCATAGACAGATAATCCAGCTTTTCGCCCTTCAGACTATCCAGGCTATTAACAACCCGCTGATTTTTTCCACCGCATCTCTCAATAAACACGGCATTTTCTTTCAAACCCAGCTCTTCCAACAGCCCAAGAATCTTATCAAATACCCTGTTCACCTTCATCAGCACAACTGTATCAAAATCTCTTAGAATGTCTTTTAACTTTTCCGATTCGTATGTAGCCGGTATCACAGCAATCCTCTCGTCGGCCTCCGTCAGCGGTGTAACGGTAAGAGCCGCAGAAGCCATGACGGATGAGATACCCGGAACTATCTCTATTCCTACCTTTGGAAGCCTTTCTCTTACCAGCGGTATCAGATAGCTGAATGTGCTGTAAAACATGGGGTCACCGAGGGTTATACATGCTACATCCTTTCCTGCCTTAAGCCTTTCGGTAATCGAAAGGGCAGCCTCTTCCCTTGCCTTTCTGAGAACCTCTTTATCCTTGGTCATGGGGAACATAAGTTCGAGGGTCTCTTTGCTTGAAAGATCGACGGCACCCTTAACGATAGAAAGGGCGATGCTGTCCGATTCCTCTTTCGATTTAGGAATGGCCACAACATCAGCCTCTCTCAGTATCCTCACAGCCTTCAGAGTCAAAAGCTCCGGGTCACCTGGGCCGACACCTATTCCGTATAATTTGCCTATTTTTTTCATTTTCCCTCAAGCAAAAAACTATTTCACCACAAAGATCACAAAGTTCACCAAGAAAGGCTTTATTCTATATCCTAATATCTTTCTTTGTGTCCTTCGTGTACTTTGTGGTTAAGATGCCTTGCTTCCAATTATTATAAAAACAGGATTCTCCGCCTCGAACATCTTCATCCCTACCAAATCCTTGCTCCTTGCAATGTTGAGACTTACCACATCCACATCAAACCCTCTTTCCTTCAAGCCGGTCGTAGCCTCATGGAGGGTTTCAAGGGTTATGGCATTGATGACTATTCGACCGGAAGGCCTAAGCCTTCTTTTCACAACATCAAGGATATCAGAGATATTCCCACCGCTGCCACCGATGAAGACGGCGTCAGGGTCTGCGAAGCTTTCAAGTCCTTGAGGGGCCTTTCCTTCAAAGACATAAAGATTGTTAACCTCGAATTTTTTCAGATTCTCTCGGATATTGGCCACTCGCTCCGGCTCCTTCTCAATGGCAAAGACCTTGCCATTCCTCGCCAGCCTTGCAGCCTCGATTCCCACAGAACCAGAACCTGCCCCGATATCCCAAACAACACTGTCATCCCTCAGCCCCAGTTTAGCAAGAGTTACAGCCCTAATCTCCTGCTTTGTGATAAGGCCTTTGGAGTGGGTAAAATCTGAGTCGGGAAGACCAAAGAGAGTTTTGAATTTTTCAGCATCTTTGACTGACCCCTGATCACTGACCACTGACCACTGCCTTAAAAGTACCATCACATTCAGCGCAGCAAATGACTTTCCAACTATCTCTGAAACAGGCATCTCAGAAACCTTCTCGGTCTCCATCCCCAGGTCTTCACATATGTATGCAGTAAAATCTTTCAAACCATTATCAATCAGGAGTTTAGCAATCTCGGAAGGCTCATCTCCGTTGCTCGTGAATATCCCAATCTTTTCAGCCTCTCTGGCAGCTTCTAACACCTTGTCCATACCGCGCCCATGGCTGCTTACTATCCTGGCATCGTTCCAGCTTACCTTTGCCTTTGCAAAGGCCCACTGCATGGCGCTGACATTGGGAATTATCTCTACTTCATCCCTTCCAAGATTTCTTATCAGGTAATCGGCAATGCCAAAAAGACCAGGGTCGCCGGAGGCGAGGACTACAACTCCCCCCCCTGTCACCCCCTCTTTAGTAAAGAGGGGGTTGGGGGGAGTTATGCATCCAAGCATCTCTTTAAGATTGGCCTTCAGGACAAACCTTTCCCCCTTAAATTCAGGGAACTCATCGAGATGGCGCTCACCGCCTATTAGAAGGCTTGCAGATTGAACAAGCTCAAGAGATTTTTTTGAAAGGCTCTCCTTCCCTTCAACCCCCATCCCGACTATGAATACCTTAGACTGCAAAGACAATCTCCCCTTCGTATCCAACCAATATGCAATCAATGTCTATTGGGTCAAGGCCGTTATTCTTGATAAAGTTAACTGAATTTTCACAAACCTTCCTGCACACGGTCTCTATGACCTCCTCCATCCCTTCATCCCTTATAATGGAATATGCCTGTCGGGCCGTATTTGCGCCATTTACCATCTTCGCAACTGTTTCAGCCCTTGTAGGATCGATCTGATGGGATGACAATGATTGCAGGATAATGTCGGAAAGGGTCTTCAACTCCAGGGTCGAGTCCCTTACATTTGTCTCGAACTCACCAGAAGCTATCTTGGTAAACTTCCCGAACTGTCCAGCTAATGTGACCATCTTGAAACCTTTTTTCACGCACTCTTTGAGGGAATAACCAACATGGTCTCCCATCTGGATATAGGCCTCGGATGGAAGCTTCAACCTCTCCATGGCGACCTGCTCGCTGGTGCGCCCCGTGGTCAGAACAACCTCTTCAAGTCCGGCAGCCTTTGCCACATCAAGGGCAACGCTTATTGTATCAGCCCATGCCTTTGTGGATATGGGCTTTACGATGCCGGTAGTTCCGAGTATGGAGATCCCGCCCATTATCCCAAGGCGCTCGTTTAGTGTCCCCTTGGCAATCATCTCACCGTCAGGGACGGAGATAATAACCGTGAGACGTGAGGCGTGAGACGTGAGATGTAAATTCAAAGCTTCTTGAACGGCCTGGGTTATCATTTTTCTTGGCACAGGATTGATGGCAGGCTCACCAACAGGCAGTGCAAGGCCAGGTTTTGTAATTGTTCCAACCCCCTTACCACCGAAAACCGTAATCTCTAATTCGCTAACCATGAACTGAAATGCTTTTTTAAGTTCCGAATCGGTGGGCACAGCCCACCCTACGCTCTGACTGCCGACTGTAGCAACTATCTCCGCCCCGTTTGTCACATCCGGGTCATCCCCTGCATCCTTTATAACCGAGCACGTTGCAGATTCTTTATCAAAGGCGCAAGAATGAACATGAAAAGTAACTCTTTCACCTCTCGGCAAGGTTATCTCTACCTCTTTTATATCTTCCTGACGCAAAAGGGCTAAAATAGCGGCCTTGGAAGCTGCTGCTGCACAGGAACCTGTGGTGTAGCCGTGACGTAATGGCCTTACAGGGCTCACCTCTTCAACTCCCTCAGCGTTATCATCTTTACCAACTCCCGCCTTGCTTCGCCAATGGTCAACGGTGTTCTATCAAAATGTATCCCGTCCTCACGCTTCATAAGCTCAATAAGTTCTGCAATCATCGGGAGCCTCAGCTTTGCATCCCTTATCATCTCCGGGTCTGAAAAGACCTTCTCAGGCGTTCCCTCTCTCAAAACCTTCCCGCGGCTCAGGATATATATCCTGTTGATAAAGAGCGGGACCATGTCCACCATATGGGTTGCCATTACTATGGTAAGACCCCGTTCGTTGTTTAACTTCAGCAAAAGCTCCATTATCTTGTGCTCTCCCATGGGATCAAGTCCTGCGGTAGGCTCATCCAGCAATAGTACCTCTGGATGCATGGCCAGAGCCCCGGCGATACATACCCTTTTCTGCTGTCCGAAAGAGAGATTATGGATTGACTTTTTTCCAAGGTCATCCATACCCACAGCTTTTAAGGAATCTTCAACCCGCGCCTTTACCTCATCCTTTGGCAATCCCATATTGGAAGGACCGAATGCCACATCCTCCGCAACAGTTGAGGCAAATAGCTGGTCATTGGGGTTCTGGAAGACCATGCCTATCCGTTGGAAAAGCACTTTTTGAGGAAGAGATGCAATCGCTTCCCCGTCTATTGCAACTTCACCGGCCTGGGGCTTGATGAGAGCGTTCAGGCAGCGAAGAAGGGTAGTCTTTCCTGAGCCGTTGGATGCCAGAAGGCCGACAAATTCCCCTTTTTCAACCTTAAGGCTCACATCTTGCAGCGCCTTGCTTCCGTCAGGATAGGTATAAGAAATATTTTTTGCTTCTATCAGGCTCATCCGGCATACCCCCTGAGCCTCATAGCCTGAGAAGTGGCCATCGCCTGATCATAGGCTCTTATGACTATGGCTCCTGCCAGGGTTCCGAGGGATTGGAAAGAGCGTCCAATTCCCAGATACCCGAGTCTCACTCGTTGGGCGGAGTAAACAACATAGGCATCCTCAAGGAGGACAAAAATATAGCGATAAGTCAGAAGGGCGACATCTGTCCATGTCCGGGGGACCCGAAACCATGAAAGGGCCTTTAACAGGGCATCAACGGGGGTGGTCATGCTTAAGAGCAATATTAAGGAAACGGCCCCAAGTATCCGGGATGCTATCGCCAAACCTTCTGGAAGACCGGACCAACCTATAAAATACAGCTTCACAAGGATTACTACCCCTGCAACACCAAAAGGCTCTAAAAGCCTGATTAAAAGGGTTTTTGCCGGAATCCTCAGATAAATCAGCGTCAAAAGAGAACCGGCAAAGATGAAGAGAGATAGGGCAGTGCCTCCCCAAAGATTCAGGAGAAGAAGGACAACTGCAAAAACTACTTTAATCCTGGCATCCGCCCTGGTTAGGCTATTGTCCCTCTTTGCATATATGTCTGAAAAGGCTTCGGAAAACATAGAACCTCAAATGATTATTTTGACACAGTTTCACACTGATATTTTATGATTTTCATTGTGTAAATCGCTTAGCTCTGTCAGTTTCTACGCGTCTCCGCGTCTCTGCGGTAGCTTCGTTTTTTGAGTAGAATCAAACAAACCCCGCCAGTAATACCCCATCACAAACCCGCCGACGGCACCGGCGACAAGGAAAACAAAGAGCAAAAGGTCGCCCTGGTCTGTATTTATAAAAGGCTCCCATGCCTCCCTGCCATGTTCCTTCGCAACCCTCTCAACCACAGACTCATCAACCCCTGCCCATTTCCCTTCTTCTGCGGTTGCTTTCAAAGGGGACAGAGTAATTGCGATCAGCAAAATTATGCATGCAACCCCTTGACCCCTTGAACCCTTGAACCCTTGAACTTTGATAACCCCCAGGTTCTCCAGTATCTCCGGCCTCCTCTTCATTACAAAGGCCACCATCCCGGCAGTCATGGCCCCTTCCAGGATTCCCAGGGGAAGCTGGGTAGGGATAAAGGCGATCATTATGGTAGAAAAGAGCTGCCACAATGATTCTTTACCCTGAAGGGCCGTGGCCAGCTCAAAAGATGTTGTAGTATAGGTAGCCCAGTCTGAAATGATACCTGCTATAAAGGCTGAGGGAACAAGACCAATTCCAACCTTTCTCATCCCTTTGAATGTCAGGTATGCCGAAAAAGAACCTACTATCCCCATGGATACTATGTCAGCCCCCCATGTGGTAATCCCGCCATGGGCAAGGAAGAGGGCCTGAATTAGAAGGGCGATAGACGCAACAAAGGTGCTCAGAACCGGGCCGATCAGAATGGCGGCCATTCCTGTTCCGCATGGATGTGAGCATGTCCCCGCTGTTGGGACAGGTATGGGCATGCATGAAATGATAAAAACTGCTGCCCCCATCATCCCAAGCATTGGTTTGATGGTTATATCTTCCTTTGAAATGCCCTTAACCTTGTAAATACCGTATCCAACAAATGGGAAAGCCACTAAATACCAGAAAGCTGCCCAACCCATAGGGAGTATCCCCTCTGAAAGGTGCATTGCATGGGCTGGTGTTGCCGCTAATGTAAGACTAATGAGGAATAATGGACTTATCACATACTTGAGCATTTATCTACTCCTTTAAAGCAAAAATCCCCGGCCTTCATGTAATTCCATTTCTAATTCATAAGTGAATTAATAATCCACGGCCAAGCAACAATAGACTTCACACGTTTGCTATCCAACTCCATTTCCCGTAACGATGACGATAAATTGTTTTCAAGAGCATCAATGCTGTCAAAAACTC
>JAUSKU010000016.1 GCA_030646755.1 Deltaproteobacteria bacterium | reverse complement strand
GCCAGCTTATACACAATCAACTGATTAATAGAAACCTTTTCTTCCTTAGCTTCGACAACCAACCTCTTGTAAAGCTCCGGCGGCACTCTAAGAGAAAATTTCCCGGAGTATTTCTTTTCAGCTACAGGCTGAGGTATTGGCCGCCCCTCCTTTTTGGCAGTCTTGATCCACAACGCTTCGGCGATCTTCACTTCCTTTAATGCCTCTTCCTCTGTTTCACCAAATGCGGAACAACCGGGCAATTCCGGGATAGTGGCTATAAAGCCGCCATCTTCCTCGCTGTAAAAGAGCTTAACGGCATATTTCATTTCACTCGACCTCCTTTAGGCTGTATCTCTCGATAATCATCAACAGTTGTCTTACCTGATACGGTTTTGCCTCTCCACCCACATTCTGAAGGTTTATTATCTCTTTGATGCCCTTTTTCGCAAACACCCTGTGAGAACCCTTCCCGCCTTTTTCCTCAAAACCATATAGCATTGCGAGTTTGCAGGCAAACTCAAACCTGACTCCTTTAGGATTTTTTCTGGTCCTGTCTATCAGCTTTTCTTTTTTAGTCAACTTTAGACCTCGAGAATAATGATATCAGATATGACGTCATGCGGCAAGGTCAAAAGCATACCGGTCAGTTCTAACACGATACCTAATTCCAGCCCCATATGATGGCGCCACGCACCGCAAGCATATCAGAGCTTGGTGGGCATAGCCCGCCCTTTTCTCCCCTTTCTGATCGCGCAACAACTTCTCAGCCCCATTTAAAGTCCTTCAAAAACCATTTGACAAAATAGTCCCCACAGGCTATATTTTTAGTATGGCATGGGACATCGAGTATGCTGATGAATTCGAAAAGTGGTGGGAAGGGCTGACCGAAGAGGAACAAATAGACATTGATGCCGTAATTGGTCTATTGGAAATTAAGGGGCCACTTTTGGGTTTCCCTTACAGCTCCGGTATTCAGCGGTCTAAGCATGGACATATGAGGGAATTGAGAATTCAGCATAAAGGAGAACCATACAGAATCCTTTATGCATTTGACCCAAGGCGTGCGGCTATCCTCCTGGTCGGTGGATGTAAAGGTGGGGATGACCGATGGTATGATAAGCATATACCAATCGCCGACAAGCTGTATGACGTGCATCTTCAAACCTTGAAGCGCAAAAAGAAAGGAGGCCTTTGATGGCAAAAGCGTATAAAACATTAAGAGACAAGATGAGACCGCAGGCGAGGGCTGCCGCTGCTAAGAAGACCCAGAAGCTGCTGGCGGAATTGCCTCTTCAGGAACTTCGTCAGGCGCGGCGTTTAAGCCAGGAGCAATTGGCTACTTTGCTAAATGTCCGGCAGGCAACGGTTTCTAAGATGGAGCATCGCACCGATATGTATATAAGCACGTTACGCGGTTTCATTAAGGCTATGGGTGGAGACCTCGAAATTATCGCAAAATTTCCTGACGGAGAGGTTAGCATTAAACAGTTCGAGGATGTTGAGGCCGTTCACGTATAAACCTCCGAATAAGTAACTGTCCCCTTGTGAAGCATCAGCGAAATCTGCGTAATCGGTGGATTAAGCAGGTTTAACCAAATATCTTCCCCGGATTCAATATATTGTTCGGGTCCAGCGCCTTCTTTATACCCTTCATCACTTCTATCTCAGCATCTGAAAGCTGCATCCTCAGATAAGGGGCCTTTGAGATACCTATCCCGTGCTCCCCCGAGATGGCGCCTTCAAGCTCTACTGTTGCCCTGAATATCTCTTTTATTGCCTCCTCGGCCCTCTTCATCTCTTCCTCACTCTTTTTGTCCACCTTGATATTGACGTGGAGGTTCCCGTCCCCTGCATGGCCGAAGGAGGCTATGGTAAGGCTGTGCCTCTCCGCTATAGCGTCAAGCCTCCTTATCATCTCAGGTATCCTGCTCCGTGGGACTACAATATCCTCGCTGATCTTTCCCGGCCAGAATTTTAGCATTGAAGGAGAGGCCCCCCTTCTTGCCTTCCATAAGGCATCAGCCTCCTCCTTGTTTGCGGCAACCCTGAACTCCATCGAGTTGTTAACTATGCAGACCTCCCTTATCCTTTTCGTCTGCTTATCGAGGATCAAGGGGTCGCCGTCTATCTCTATAAGTAGCATGGCCCCAGTTCCTTCAGGAAGGTCAATCCCAAGGTTTCCCTTCACGCATGCAAGGGAGTTTTTGTCCAGAAGCTCAAGGGTCGTAGGGACGATCCTCGATTTAATTATATCAGAAACGCTCCTCGCCGCATCCTCTGCACTTCCGAAGATGGCGGTCATGGTCTTCTTGGCCTCAGGCAGGGGGATAAGCCTTATTATCAGTTTTGTTATTATTCCCAATGTCCCTTCCGAGCCGATCATAAGCCTTGTAAGGTCATAACCTGTGGCCCTCTTGACGGTCTTCCCTCCTGTCCTTATGATCTCTCCGGTTGGCGTGACCACCTCCATACCCAGGATGTAGTCCCTTGTGACCCCGTATTTTACAGCCCTTGGTCCTCCGGCCCCAGTAGAGGCATTACCTCCCATGGTAGAGAATTTTAAGGATGCAGGGTCGGGGGGATAGAAGAGACCCAGCTTTTCCACCGCGTCCTGAAAGATGCCTGTTACCACGCATGGTTCAACTACCGCAATCAGATTTTCTGTATCTATCTCCAGTATTTTGTTAAGTCGGGAAAGGTGGATGACGACCCCGTTCTTCAGAGGGACGCTCCCGCCTGAGAACCCTGAACCGGCACCCCGTGGTACGATGGGGAATTTAAACTTATTGGCCAGCCTCACTATCCTGGAGACCTCATCGGGATTTGCCGGGAGTGCAACAGCCTCAGGGATATAGCTCTGCCCTGCGGCATCGTAAGAGTAGCAGAGAAGGGATGCCCTGGAGGTCAGTAAGTTTTCGGCTCCGACTATATCTTCCAATTCCTTTAAGATGTCACGGCCTATCATTGTTGAAAGTTTAAATGAAATGCAGCGAAGGTGTCAATGGTATTATTTAAGAAACATGCAAATAGCAATGCCCGCAGGCCCGCCCCCGGCCTTTTTTATGGATAGGAGAGTTATGTTGTGATATGATCGGCATATTCCATACTTATGCCCATGAGATCCGATAAGAACAACAACCTTATGTCCGAATTAAGCTCGCTGAAGGCCTCCGGCTTGAGGCCCGGACTGCTCCTCCATACCTGCTGCGCACCTTGCTCCACCTATGTGCTTGAGCTGCTAAGAGAGGTATTTGATCTTGCCCTCTACTTTTATGATCCAAATATCCATCCCAGGGACGAATACGAAACAAGAAGGGACGAGATGAGGCAGTATGCAGAAAGGTTTTCAATCCCCTTTACAGAGGGTCCTTATGACGTGGGCAGGTGGTTTGAGATCACAAAGGGACATGAAGCGGAAAGCGAAGGGAGTGAAAGGTGCCTTATCTGCTACGAAATTAGGCTCAGCAAGGCTGCCAAGTTCGCCAAAGAAAATGATTTTGAATATTTCGGCACTGTCCTTTCCATTTCACCCCACAAGAAGGCTGACAAGATAAACGAGATAGGCCTGGCGCTGGCTGGGGAGTATGGGATAAAGTATCTTAAGGCTGACTTCAAAAAGAGGGACGGTTTCAAGAGAAGCATCGCCCTCAGCAAAGAGCATGGGCTTTACAGGCAAGACTACTGCGGATGTGTTTACAGCAAACCCGTAAGCCGTTAACAGCTCACGGCCCAGCCCACTTTTACAGCTCACGAAAAATATGCGTAAACTTACTATAGGTCTTAGAACCGAGATCGTCCTTAATATAGCTGTCCTCATGATCGCGGCCACTGCGCTGATAGGCTTTGTGGTCCTTAAGGTCTCGGAGCAGGCAGCCCTTGACCAGAAGGTCAGGAGCGCTGCTGTTGTCTTAAATTCAATCCAGAACAGCCTGAAATATGCGGAGACAGGCCCCCAGCCTACCGACATAGGGAGCATCCAGAGGCTTGTGGATATATTTTTTGAGAGCGGCGGCATAGATGCCATCATCCTTGTTGATAAGGGAATGCGTATTATAGCCCACTCATCTCATGGAGAGGTCGGGAAGTTCCACTCTGACGAGGCCCTTCTCAAAGGGATAACGGAGAGGGGCGTTACACGAAAGGTAAAGGGCGGTTTGGTAAGTATCTCCGCACCTCTGTATATTCGGAATGAAGTGACAGGCGGGGTGAAGATAATACTTTCGACCAGTGATGTAAGAGAGGCTGCGGCAAAGTCTCAGAGACTCATACTTTTTTATATATCCCTCAACTCAGTCATTCTGGTTGTTTTTGGCTCCATCCTTCTGTCAAGAGTCATAGTCAGACCCATAGATGAGCTTGTAAGGACCACGGAGGCAGTGGCTAACGGAGACCTGAACCAGCATATAAAGGTGTGGAAGTTTAATGAGATAGGGATACTTGCCGAATCACTGAACAAGATGACAGAAAGACTCAGGGAGGGGAGAGATGCCCTGGAAGGCAACATACTGACATTGAAGGCGGCACAGGACGAGGTGATAAGGTCGGAGAAGATGGCATCTGTGGGCAGGCTTGCGGCCGGGATAGCCCATGAGATAGGGAATCCTCTCAGTGCCATACTCGGGTATACGGATATGCTGAGAAAGGGTATCGGCAGAGAGGATGAGGATGAATATTTCAGGAGGATAGAGGCCGAGATACAAAGGATAAACAGGATAGTCAGGGGCCTCCTGGATTATGCCAGGCCTGGTGACTTTAAGCTTGAGGAGGTCAATGTCAATGAGATTGTCCGTAATTCTCTGGACCTTGTATCTGCTCAGAAGGGTTTCGAATATATTGAAATCAGCCTCCACCTTGACAATCTTCCTATAGTAAAGGTGGATCCCCATCAGCTTCAACAAGTACTGATAAACCTCTTTATAAACGCGTCTGACGCCATGCCTGAAGGTGGCACCCTTACGGTAAAGTCAGGAGTCAGGAGTAGGGGCGGGGCAACCCCGCCCCTACAAGAGTGGGTGGAAATTTCAGTGGCTGATACAGGGATGGGTATGAACGACGATGAGATAAAGAGGGTCTTTGATCCATTTTATACCACTAAGGAGCCTGGAAAAGGGACTGGTCTTGGGCTTGCGATATGCCAGAGGATTGTTGAATCTTTTGGCGGAAGGATAGAGGTTGCGAGCCAAAAGGAAGAGGGCAGCATATTTACAATACTGCTACCGGTAAAGGAAAGATAACTGGTTAATTATCTCTTCCCATCTAAAGCTTCAAGGGCCTGGCGGGCAGGCAAAAAGTCAGGTTCCCTCTTTAGAATTATTTCAAATTCCTTTCTTGCCTTGTCTTTTAATCTCATCCTCAGATATATCATCCCCAGATCATAATGGGCCTTTATAGACTCCGGGTTCAATCTTAAAACCTGTTGGTATTCCCCGGCAGCCTCATCAAGGTAGTTTTTGTCTGCATAAAAGACTGCGAGGTCGTTATGGAATGCCGGATTGTCAGGTTGCAACCCGATGGCATTTCTAAGTTCCTGCACGGCTTCTTTAAATTGCCCTTGTTTATTATATGCAACCCCGATTAGATAATGTAACTGCGGGTTATCTGGTTTTAATTTTGCGGCGGTTTTAAACTCAAGGATCGCATCGCCAAACTTCCCCATTGTAAGATACAGGTTTGCAAGATTAACCCGTACATCCGTAAAATCCGGCCTGAATTTTAAAGTTGTCCGATATTGCACCACGGCCTCTTCAACCCTGCCCATTTCTACCAAAACATTGCCAAGATTATTGTAGGCCTCTACAAAATCAGGTCTCAGTCTTATTGCCATTTGATATTGCTTTATGGCCTCTTCAAATCTTCCCTGTTCATAAAGGATATTGCCTAAG
>JAUSKU010000010.1 GCA_030646755.1 Deltaproteobacteria bacterium | reverse complement strand
GATAGGACTCTTTACCTCCTTTGGCAAGGTGGACAGTCTCACCCTGGTTAAAGATAAGGACACTGGGAAGTCTAAGGGGTTTGGTTTTGTTGAGATGCCAAATGAGGCTGAGGCAATGGCTGCCATAGAAAAACTGAACGGGCAGGTGGTTGGCGGGAATATGATCAGGGTGAAAAAGGCGGACAAGGTGTTAGCAGATAAGTAAAAAGGTTGCGTACCCTTTCTCTTGAAAAATAAGCATGTCAAGGTTGAATACGAGAGGCTTTTGCCTGAGTATTAGATAGCCAGAAGTATCATTGAACATAGATTAAAGAAAAAAATGACTCAGTCGGAAGTCGCTCAAAAGGCTGGGATACCGCAATCAACGGTAGCCAGGATCGAAGGATTGACTCAGGGGCTGCCAAAGCTTTCTACCCTTCAAAAAATAGCTGATGCATTAGATTTCAGGGCTTTCAATAAGGCTGGAGCCAAAGCATTCGTAATATAACCCTCCTTACAATTTATACCATCCGCAGTGAATCGGTCCGTATCATTTAGGTCAGACGGGCAAGAAAAAAGGAGGAAGAGTTATATGAAAACAAAAAAGACAGCTAAAAGCAGCGCCGAATTTGATCGCCGCTTTGACTCCGGCGAAGATATCCATGACATCATAGACATGTCTAAGGCGAAGGTAATCCGTCACGGGAAAAAGGTACGCCTTACATTGGACGTCGCGGAATCGCTGGTTAACGAGATTGATGAGATCAGGGAAGAGATCGGCGTTGACCGCGGGGCGCTGATAAAGGTTTGGCTGCATGAGAGGGTACAACAGGAGAAGGCTGCACACGCTGTACAGCAACTATAGACAAGGAGGGTGGTGAAGAAGGAGAAGAGGTACTGAGCCGTTTTAATGGCTCACTTTAAGCTATGATGACGGCGCTTTCCCACTTCCACGTTTCAGGGTTCCAGACCAGATCATCTTTATTCGCGGCATCAAGATCACAGACAGGATCAAGAAAGAGTTGAATCTTATCCATTGCTGTCGAAAATGCCTCACCTGATTCCAGCCTGTTCCTTTTCAGGAAGGCGGCCCACTGTTCCTCTTTTTCTTTCTGGTTTTTGAACTCTTCGCCAAATATCACTTTCCTGTCATCAAGTGGAGTCAACCTTCTTTTTAAGGTGGCAAGAATCGCCTCGCGCATCGTGCCCAGGCTGAAAGTTTCTTGTGAGACAAGAAACAGGATATCGTAAACATCCTTCATGCGGCTTGTCAGGAAGTTCAGCTTCACAAGCGCCTCAAATTTCTCTGCAATAGCCGACTCCTTGGAATAGACCATCAGGCTGGGAACAGGCAGCCCTTCCAGAAGCACCGGGAATTCCATTTCTACAGGGCCGGGGACAACGATATCCCCAAAGCCGATATCGAGTTGCAGCGTCTTTCTGGCACCGGAAAGCGTTGCCTCAAGCTTGACCCTTACCCCTTCATAATCCGCATCCTCCTTTATCCGTTCTGCTTTAACGCTGTCGGGATAAAATATGACGCCGTCGGGTAGATGGAGCCCTGCTATCTCCCTGACCATGCTCTTGATATTGCCCATGTCGTTTGAAGTGGCGCTGCCAAGAAAATCAATGTCCTTTGTTGGACGGAAGAAGGGCATTTTATAGACAAGAAACAGCAACGCACCTTTGAGGATAAAGTGCCTTTCGTAAGGAGAGCGGGACAGGCGATACAGAAACCTTTCCTGAAAATACCTGACAAGGACAGCGTCAAAATCCTTTCCGGTCTTCTTTGCCATGTCGAGGAGGCGAGCCCGTACCGATGCCCCTATGTCTTTTATCTGCTTATTTTTCATCTAACCAGCATCGCCTTTAGGTAAGGGAAAAGAACAGTCTTCACCTGGCATATCGTTGCGTATTCCCTCAGCCTGTTAATATTGGCATCCTTCCGCGCCAGATAGTTTTTAAGCCCCTCTATGGCAAGGTCTTCCCCAAGCTTCTTTCGATAGCGGAACATGTCGCATATCGTCTTCTCCATATTGTAAATCTTTATCAGGCCGAGGGGCGTCTGTACCTGCTCTATTCCCGGCTCATAAAAACGGTCACGGAAGTAAAAGACCTTCACAGGCGGGTATTCTATACCCGGCGCCTTTGCAGCATGTGGGATGGCCACGTAGACTTCCGACGGGTTAAAGGTGGTAAGACCATAATAATCAAGGGCCGAGAGGAGGCAGATAACCCCCTCCGGCATTGCCCGGCAAACGTCGCTGAACCCGATATTCGCTCCGGCAGCACTCACATCGGCAAGCCTGTACAGGCCCGGCTTGACCTTTTCGATCACCCCCTTTTTCACCAGTGATGCAATCTCCCTGGTTTGAAAAGAAGCGGCCCGTAGGTCCTTCATCCGGGCATAACCGCCGTGTCTCTTAATATAGGAAACGAGTTTTTCCATATAACCGTCATGAATCGTTTTTTCTGCCAGTATAATATATTGGCAGAAGATTTAATTCAAGTGAAAAAATAGGTTAGGTTCCGATGCTTACGAAAAGGTTCTCGGCAAAAAAGGGCGGAGAAAGGGTTGGAGGAAAATATAAGATAGGGAATTGGGTATGGTGTCCCCCGAATTCCGAATTCCCGGTGGGAAGCTTGAAAAGAACTATATCTCTCAGGACTTCGAGCGGGAAGGGATAACCGTCAAGCTGGCAGGCATAGCTGCGATGGTATGTTCCGATTGCGGAGAGATATATTTCCAGCCAGGCGGCGCTCAAAAGGTTGTCGAGGCTGCAAACTCCATCTTTGGGCTTGCAACTGTTGAGAGGCAGCATAAGCACCAACTGACCGCTCAAATATGCAGGGTATAGTCTATCTTAGTTCTTTCAAAGGCATTGACTGCGGCTTTGCGATGGATTAGGGAGCCGTGAATAGTGGTTTAGAGTTTTTTGCTGCATCGAACTGATTTTTCAAGACTTGACCCCATTGCTTTTTGAAGATTCGCTCCTATTTATTTATGATTTGCGAACTGGCTATTGAAGCTGATTTGCGGCTGAATTCAATAATAAAGACCCTACCGCCCTGCCATTCGGTTTAAAAAAAGTTGGGTTTATAGAGCCAAACCCAACCTACATTGCTCGCCTATTTTTCACACAAATAAATATTTGATAAAGTCATATAAAGCTGAAGCAGGTAAACTTTGTAAAATAAGTACTCCATTTCTCGCCGCAAAGACTTTAATTTTTTCAGATATAACAGGCTCAGGTGGCTGCGCAGTAAAAGTTGAAGCTAAATCTTCAAGTTTATTAATATTTTCCTTTGAAAGGCCGGCCAATGTTGTAACGATTTTGCGAAACTGTTTAGCATTTATACCGGTCAACAGAGCGAGTTCCTCTGAATACTCTCGATTAATATTCAGATGCCCCACTTTAACAATATTAGAAATCCTCGACGCGTAATAATCTCCATAAACAGTAATCTGAGTTTGTTGACGCTCTTTATTTTGCCTTATTTCTCCTAAGATATCATCAATATAAACATCCTCAAAACTATTTTTGCATTCAACGGTCAATTTACGTCTTGCTTTCGCCTTCTTAAGGTAGTCAAAATCATGTAGGTATGGGTCATTTGTCATCTGACAGACTTTGCATACGCATGGGAGCAATGTCGCAACAGGCGGATTATTAAGAGTGTTGTGTATATAGTCAATTTCTCTCCGGATAACAGCGAGCATGGCGCGCTTATCCTCTCCCCTAATTTGAATTTTAATGCACCTGTTAAGTGGCTCGGAAATTACTAATGCATAAGTGTTTTCTCGCTGTATTGTTACGCCATTTTTCCAATAGATTCCGCCTTTATTCAAATCATGTACACGGACAATAAATCTAGTGAGAATACCGGCTGGCATAAAATCATATTTATATTGAAAGTGCAGATTCTGAGTATCATCCCAATTAAAATCGGGTCTTCTTGTACTTAACAGTTCGGGAATAATATACTCGTCTGTATCCGGTATTTGAAAACATATTTCAAACTTCTTCATCAACTCCAATAAATGAATATGCTTATCTTCTGGGTATTCTTTCCAAATATTTGTCAATTGTTTAAACGAGAACCGTCCAAAAGACATTTGGACTTCTTTCGTATCTACAATTTTGTACACAGCATTTGTAGCCCATTTCGGATCTAAAAAAACGATCTGCTTTAGTATTGCATTATCCTGAAAATGCAGAAAAGAACCTAAATCATGAAAATACTGACTCAAATAAATTGCTTTTTCTTCATCAAGATTATAATTTCTACAAATTTTGGGTAGCGTAACAGTTTAGTGGGTCTACTTTTGAGAAAACTTAACCCACTTTAGACCCTTTGTATTTACACCAGCAAGTGATAAAGGAGAGTGTCCATTATGGCCCTTTATCCTGCTGCAACTGAACTTCTTGAACCTGT
>JAUSKU010000094.1 GCA_030646755.1 Deltaproteobacteria bacterium | reverse complement strand
CAGCAGAAGGGCATCCTGCAAGTGTCATGGACATGTCCTTTGCAACCCAGGCCCTGGCCTCTGAATATGCAGTAAAGAACAAGGCAAAACTCCAGGCAAAGGTATATACGGTGCCTAAAGAGATCGACTCATGGGTAGCGTTGCTTAAGCTTGAGACCATGGGGATCAAGATTGACAAGCTTACAGCTACCCAGAAGAAATACCTGAGTTCCTGGGAGATGGGGACGTAATAAATTTTGATATAGGGGCGCATGGTATGCGCCCAAGTGAAATAGAAAAGGCTGCCTTTGGGCTGCCTTTTCTATTTTTTCAATATCATGCCCGGCATTGCCCCTGAATGCGCTCCATCCTTTACCACAAAGGTTCCGTTTACAATTACATGACGAATGCCCATAGGATAGGCGTATGGTTCAATGTAGCTTGCCGTGTCGTGGACCCTGTCAGGGTTGAATATCACCAGGTCTGCAAAGGCCCCGTTCTTTATGACGCCCCTGTCCTCAAGCCCAAGCCTCTGAGCGGGTAGACTGGTCATCTTTCTTACTGCCTCTTCAAGGGTCAAGACCTTTTCCTCTCTCACGAACTTGGATAGCACCCTCGGAAAAGAACCGAACGTCCTTGGGTGTGGCTTTCCGAGCCTAGTGGGTCCGTTTATCGCCCTGGCTGAAGAGTCTGAACCGACCATCACGTACTCCTTCCTCAATACCTTCCTCAGGTTCTCCTCGCTCATAGAGAAGTATATGGCCGATATCCTCAGCTTTTCCTCCAGAAGAAAATCAAAGAGGGCGTCGCAAGGCTCCTTCTTCATCTCCCTTGCTACCTCAGCCATTGTCTTACCCTCAAAGCCCCTGTTCTTCTCAGTATCAACGGCTGCCACCATAACCGTCTCCCAGTAATCATCTTTAGGATGCTGGGTCAGTATCTCTCTTTTTAACTTTTCTCTTGTCTCAGGGTCCGAAAGTCTCTTAAGCTCTGCATCAACTCCCCCCTCGTAAGCCCAGGAAGGAAGGATGGCATCAAGGTCGGTGCTGGATGCTGTGTAGGGGTACCTGTCAGCAGTGACATCAATTCCCCTCTCCCTTGCAGCCTCTATCAGCTCAAAGGCCCCCTCCAGCTTGTGCCAGTTCCTCTCTCCACCTGTCTTCAGATGAGATATCTGGACAGGGATACCGGACTCCTCCCCTATCCTTATCGCCTCAGAAATGGCCTCAAGAAGCCTGTCTCCTTCACTTCTCATGTGGGAGGTATAAAACCCGCCGAACTCCTTTACGACCTTTGCCAGTTCTATAAGCTCTTCAGTCTCTGAATAGACCCCGGGAGGGTAAATAAGGCCCGAAGACAGGCCAAATCCGCCAGCCTTCATGGAATCCCTTAGGAGAGACCTCATCTTCTCCATCTCTTTCTCCGTCGGTTTCCTGTTCCCATAGCCAACAACAGAGCCCCTGAGGTTTCCGTGGCCTATGAGAGTGGCAAAGTTTAGCGACGTGCCCACTGTTTCAATTAGATCGAAATACTCATCCAGATCATGCCAGGAAAGGTCAAGCCCCAGCTCTTGCAGGTCTCCCTTTCTCCTCTCGAAGTAATCACCGTAAAGAGGCCCTGCTGAAAGGCCGCAGTTCCCGCTTACCTCTGTTGTGACCCCCTGCATCACCTTCCCTTCACCTCTTGGATCAGCAAGGAGGGTGAATTCCGAGTGGGCGTGGATGTCTATAAAACCGGGAGACACGGCCAGGCCCTTCGCATCTATTACAGCCCCGGCCTGAGATTCGGACAGATCGCCAACAGCGGAAATCTTTTCCCCTTTAATCCCGATGGAACCTTCAAAGGATGGGCTCCCGGTACCGTCAACAATTCGTGCATTTTTAATGAGTATATCGAACATGGTACCTCCTAAGCATAACGCTCCAATATTACGATTACCCTATCCCCAGCCCCGCTGGGAAGGGAGAACCGTTCTATTCCTCGGACCCTCATCCTTCTCTTTTCAATGATTTTGGCGGCCTCTTTGACCTCTTCATCCGCCCTGCTCCCTTTCATTGCTATCAGTATGCCTTCAGGTTTCAGGAAAGGCTCGCCTATTTTAACAAAATCTGAAAGGCCTGCCAGTGCCCTTGATATGACTACGTCAAAGCTCCCCTTTTTTGTTTTGGCCAGCTCCTCTGCCCTGGCATGTATCGCCTCAATCCCCGTCAGTTCGAGGGATTCTATCATATGCCTCATGAATGTTACCTTCTTGTTTACCGAATCGAGGAGGGTGACATTGAGGGATGGCTCGGCCATCTTCAGCGGTATCCCTGGGAAGCCTGCTCCTGAGCCTATGTCAAGGAGGGAGGAGCCGGGTTTTACAAATTTAAGAGGAGTAAGGGAGTCGAGGAAATGCTTGATTACAATACCCTCATCATCCTTAATGGCAGTGAGGTTGAACTTCTCGTTCCATGCCTTCAGTTCGCGGAGGTATGTGTCAAACTGTTCAATATGCCCCTGGGGCAGCAATATGCCGAAGTCAGCGGCGTAGTCTGATAGAAGTGATAATGGGTTATGGGGCATTAAGAATAAATGTAGGGTGGGTTCGGCCTTAGGCCTTAATCCACCCTACAGCTCCTCCATTCTGTTTTCTATTCCTTCCTTTAAGGTAAACCATCAATATTGAAAGTGCCGCAGGGGTGATCCCTGAAATCCTTGATGCCTGACCTATTGATAAAGGCCTGATCTTTGAGAGCTTGTCTCTGACCTCCCTCGAAAGACTGGGAACCTCGGAGTAGTCCAGGTCGTCAGGTATCCTCATCTTTTCCGTCTTCCTGAACCTCTCCACCTGCTCCATCTGCCTGTCTATATACCCCTGGTATTTTATCTGAATTTCCACCTGCTCGGCCACGGCCTTGCTGACCCCATCCCCTCCCCAACCCTCCCCTTGAAGGGGCGGGAGTTTCCCCTCGCCATCAGGGAGAGGGTCAGGGTGAGGGTGGGGTAATTCCGCAATCTCCATCAGGTACTTATACCTTATCTCCGGCCTCTTCAAAAGGTTTTCCAGGGTTATAGGCTCAACAATCCGTACAGAGTTCAGGGACTCCAGTTTACTGTTTACCTCCGCAGTCACAGGGACCTTGACCGTCTTGAGCCGCTCCATCTCGGCCTCTATCTCTCTCTTTTTCTCTGTAAAGGCTCTATAATCATCCTCTGATACCAGACCTATGCTATATCCCTTTTCCCGTAACCTTAAGTCCGCATTGTCCTCCCGGAGATGCAACCTGTATTCCGCTCTTGATGTAAACATCCTGTAAGGCTCACTGGTCCCCTTTGTCACAAGGTCGTCTATCATGACCCCTATATAACCCTCGGAGCGGTCTATTATCAAAGGCTCCTCTTCCTTAACAAAAAGGGCTGCGTTTATCCCTGCGATAAGCCCCTGTGCTGCTGCCTCCTCGTAACCAGATGTCCCGTTTATCTGCCCGGCAAAGAATAATCCTTTGACCATCTTTGTCTCAAGAGAAGGCTTCAACTGCGTTGGTGAGGCAAAGTCATATTCTATGGCATAGCCGGGCCTCATTATCTCAGCCTTTTCAAGGCCGGGGATGGACCTGACCAACTTCAACTGGATGTCGTAAGGAAGAGAGGTAGAAAGGCCGTTGGGATAAATCTCCTGGGTGGCGTAACCTTCAGGCTCGAGGAATATCTGGTGCCTTATCTTGTCAGGGAACCTGACTATCTTGTCCTCAATAGAAGGACAGTAGCGGGGGCCCACCCCCTGGATGACTCCTGAATAAAGGGGCGAACGGTCCAGCCCGCTCCTGATTATGTTGTGGGTCTCCTCATTGGTATAAGTGATGTAGCATGGAACCTGCCTCTGGGTTATCTCCTTCGTGGAAAATGAGAAAGGAGCGGGAGGCTCATCACCATGCTGGGGTATAAGGTTTGAAAAGTCTATCGTCTTTGCGTCAAGCCTGGGGCATGTGCCGGTCTTAAGCCGTCCTATCTCGAATCCTAAATTTCTGAGACTGTCGGATAGCTTCTCCGAGGGGAGGTCCCCTGATCTCCCTCCAGCGTAATTCACGAGCCCGACATGGATGAGCCCTTTCATAAAAGTACCGGAGGTAATGACTACGCTCTTTCCATAATACTCGACGCCTATGTTGCTTCTGACCCCAACGACGTGGCCCTCTTCCACAAGGATATCGTCCACAATCCCCTGCTTCACGTCAAGGTTTGGCTGGGACTCCATGACGGTCTTCATCCTGTTCTTGTAAAGGGTCCTGTCGGCCTGTGCCCTGCTCCCGCGGACAGCTGGCCCCTTGCTGGCGTTAAGTATCCTGAACTGTATCCCTGTGGCGTCGGTATTCTTCGCCATCTCACCGCCAAGGGCATCTATCTCCTTAACAAGATGTCCCTTGGCAAGGCCCCCAATGGCTGGGTTGCATGACATAAGCCCTATTGTGTCAAGGTTTATTGTCAGACATAGAGTCGAAAGCCCAACCCTGGCCGCTGCAAGGGAAGCCTCGCAACCTGCATGACCGGAACCAATGACTATTACATCGTATATTTTGGAATCTTTCATATAAGGTTTTATGGTATCAGAAGATGTGCATGCGGGCAATAGGCGTGATAAATAAGTTTCGGAGTGTTTTAGACATACTGACCTGCTGCAAAACCTGAGGCCCAGGCCCAATGCAGGTTGTATCCCCCCAGCTGTCCGGTCACATCAACAACCTCACCGATGAAATAGAGTCCGGAAACCTTCTTTGCCTCCATTGTCTTGGATGAAAGCTCATCTGTATCGATCCCTCCCAGGGTGACCTCGGCGGTCTTGTACCCTTCGGTTCCTATCGGCTTAACCGTCCAGTTATGGATCTGTTGGGCAATGGCCTTAAGCTCTTTGTCTGAATATTGATTAAGAGGCTTAGACTGGATATACAACTCGCACCACTTCTGGGCAAAGCGCCTCGGAAGAAACTCTGAGAGGAGGTTGTGCATCTCCATCCTGCCCTGCCGCCTTGCCATAAATAAGTCATAGGCATCCGTGTCAGGCAATAAATTGATATTAATAACATCTCCAGGATTCCAGTAAGAAGATATCTGGAGTATTGCAGGGCCGCTCAGCCCACGATGAGTAAAGAGGATGTCCCCCCGGAAGCTCCTGCCGTGACAAGTTACCACCGCATTAATGGAAACTCCGCTCAACTCCGTGGCAATCTTTAGATCTTGAGGAGTCAAGGTGAACGGAACAAGGGCAGGTCTCGCCGCGACCACCTTTATCCCAAACTGCCTGGCTATCCGGTATCCGATGTCTGTCGCTCCCAGTTTTGGATAGGATAGTCCTCCTGTAGCGACGACCAGGGACTCCGTTTCAAAGGTCCCGAGATTTGTTGAAACGGTGAAGAGGTCATCTCTCTTTACATCCTCAATCCGGCAGTGGATGCGTATCTCCACGCCCATCCTGCTGCACTCCTCCTGAAGCATATTTATGATCTCCCCTGAACTTCCCCGGCAAAAGAGCTGTCCTGCCTCTTTTTCATAATAGTCAATGCCGTGCCGTTCAAGCATGGCGATAAAATCATTTGGGGTAAAACGGGCAAGGGCTGACTTGCAAAAATGAGGGTTATTAGAGATGTAATTATCAGGACGGATATCTATATTGGTGAAGTTGCATCGTCCTCCTCCGGAAACCCGTATCTTTTCCCCGATCTTTTCGGAATGATCAAGAACCAGGACAGAGCGGCCGCGCTTTCCTGCCTCTATGGCGCACATCAGGCCGGAGGCGCCTGCACCTATGATGATGACGTCTTTTTTCATACTTATGCAACCACGGCGATCTTTAATTACCTGGGATAATGGGTGAATGCCTTTATTTCTTTATTCTATTCTTGACTGAATATGATGTAAAGAGTATAATTTTTTTGAATAGTTATGAGATATTTTGACAGTTCAAGGCCCTTCGAGATAAGCTTAGGACTCTCCATCCTCCTGCACCTCTGCTTATTTCTATACTTTTACTACTACCACCCCGAATCCTTTAAGAAGGTAGAGAATCTCCCCATATCTGTGGAATATCTATCTCCACCTAAGGAGGAGGTGAAGGTGGAAAAGCCGTCTTTTGGCGGGAACAAAAGAGGGCCTGTCGTGAAACTTAAGGCAGGGAAACCGCGTGCTCGTGTGGCTAAGGACATCCATAAGCCCATACCTGCTGTTAAACCAGCGGAAAGCACCCCACCAGTTGCCGGCCGGGATACCAAGGCAACACCCGAACCCCATCCCATAGAGGTTCCAAAAACCCCGTCCCTTCCAGGCATTAAAGACCTTACCCCTTCATTGGACCAATTGACAAAGACAGGTGTAGAAAAGGGAGAAAACGGAGAAAAAGGAGAGGAGGGAGAGGGAGGAAAAGATGAGGAGACTCTCTCGTTAGATAGCACAGATATTAAGTACGAATCCTACCTTTACGGGGTGAGGTTGAAGATTGAAGGGGTCTGGAAGTATCCGGAGGCTGCAAAGAGGTCAGCCCTTCGAGGAAGAGGGCTTCTGAGTTTTACCATTCAAAGGGATGGCACTCTCAGCGACCTTACGCTGCTGACTTCTTCAGGGTACCCTATCCTGGATGAGGCGATACTGAAGGCCATAAGGGATGCAGCTCCTTTCAATCCAATGCTTGACAACATGCCTGTCAAAAGGCTTAACATAGTTGCCACATTTGAATACAACCTGGTTGTTCAGCGAATATGGGGACGGTAATAAAGGTGGCAGGCGACATTGCGCCCACCTTCTTCTTTTAAGACAGGTGCCTCTGACTTGCATCTTTCCATGACATGCTTGCAGCGGGGATGGAATGGGCAACCTTTTGGAGAAGATATGGGAGACGGAATGTCTCCTGTCAGGATCACCCTCTCCCTTTTAAATTCAGGGTCAGCTACAGGTATGGCTGAAAGCAGCGCCTGGGTATAAGGGTGAAGGGGGTTAGAGTAGATATCCGCTGTCTTTGCAGTCTCCACTATTTCCCCCAGATACATTACAGCCACCCTGTCGCAGAGGTGCTCCACTATCCTCAGGTCGTGGGATATAAATAGGTATGTAAGCCCCAGATCATTCTTCAAAGACTCCAGCAGATTTATTATCTGGGCCTGGATAGAGACGTCCAGGGCCGATACAGGCTCATCCGCAACTATAAACTTTGGATAAAGGGCAAGGGCCCTGGCAATCCCTATCCTCTGCCTCTGACCTCCGGAGAACTCATGAGGGTATTTATCTATGGAATCCGGCCTCAGTCCCACCATGGACAGGAGTTCAAGGATCTTTTTCCTCTTCTCTGTCCCTTTTGCAATACCGTGGACCAGAAGGCCCTCCCCGATAGCATCTCCTACAGTCATTCTCGGGTTCAGGGATGCGTAAGGGTCCTGGAATATTATCTGCATATCCCTCCTCTTGCCCTTCATCTCCCTTCCGCTGAGCCTTAATAAATTGGCACCTTCGAATAAGACCTCTCCGCCGTCAGGCTCAATCAGCCTCAAAATGCACCTTCCCAGGGTAGACTTTCCGCAGCCGGATTCCCCCACAAGGCCAAGGACCTCCCCCTTTGCAATGGATAGCGATACGCCGTTCACAGCCCTGACCGCGCCAATGTCTTTAGCAAAGAGCTTTCCCTTTATTGGAAAGGATTTATGCAGATTTTTGATTTCTAACAGCTTCTCGCTATTCACGTATTACACCTCACGATTCTCGGCCTTTAAAGCATCTCACAAAATGCCCTTCCTCCACCTCTACCAACTCCGGCTCTCCCTCAGGGCACCCCTCTGCCGCATAACATCTGTCTTTGAACCGGCACTCCTCCGTGAGGCCTATCAGAGAAGGAACTGTTCCGGGTATTGGGATAAGCCTTTCCCTGGCCTTTGCTCCTATCCTTGGCGTTGAGTTGAGGAGCCCGATAGTATAAGGATGTGAAGGGTTCCTGAATAACGTCTTCACATCGGTAAACTCCACAATCTCCCCGGCATACATGACTGCCACCATATCAGCGGTCTCGGCCACTATACCAAGGTCATGGGTGATAAGGAGGACGGACATTCCAAGCCTCTCCCTCAGACCCTTTATAAGGTCGAGTATCTGGGCCTGAATGGTCACATCAAGGGCAGTTGTTGGCTCATCGGCGATAAGGAGGCCGGGGTTGCACGAAAGGGCCATGGCTATCATGACCCTCTGCCTCATCCCTCCCGAGAGCTGGCTCGGATAGTCCCTTACCCTCCTTTCAGGGTCGGAAATCCCCACGAGCTTCAGCATCTCGACAGCCTTATCCAGGGCGTCCCTCTTTCCAAGTCCCTGGTGAAGGGTTATCGCCTCCATTATCTGGTCCCCTGTGGTAAATACAGGGTTAAGAGACGTCATCGGCTCCTGAAATACCATCGATATCTCCTTACCCCTTATGCTCCTCATCTCTTTATCTGCGAGCTTCAGGAGGTCTTGCCCCTCATAAAAAACCTCACCGCCTATTATCTTTCCCGGCCTCGGGATGAGCCTCATGATGGAGAGGGCGGTCATGCTCTTGCCAGAACCCGACTCACCAACAAGACAAAGGGTATCCCCTTTGTTTATGGAAAATGAGACCCCGTCCACGGCCTTGACCTCTCCGGCCTCGGTGAAGAAGGATGTTCTTAGATTGTTTACTTTTAAAAGTTCCATATGTTCATTCAGTATCTGAATCTCCGATCAAACCTTTAGCATCTTTATCATCCAATTTCAACTTAGTAGGTGCGCTCTTTACCCTTTTTTCTACATGCTTTATATGTTCAGCGGGCGGCAGTTTTTCTGGCGGTGTTCCGCCGATACGCTTAATTGCATCTCGAACTTCTTTCCCAACGCTTTCGTGAGTCCTGATAGCGATCTGTTGATCCTTAACACGCTCACGCGCCAACTTGTCGCGTGTTTGCGTCATGCGGAACTGGTTGGCTGCAAGTTCGGTTGTATCCATGCGGTCCATAAGGTTTTCTTTCTCAGGGATGCTTTTATGTTTCTTGATGGCATCTCTTCCCAACCCTCCATACATCCCTTTGTAGCCTGCGTCATGAAATACGCCAAACATCCTGTCATGAACACCTGCGTCCCTTGCTGCTCCAGATAACGCCTTAAACTCTTCAGCCGTCTGCTTGCGAAGCTCCAGACGTTCAACATCGGCGGCGAAGGCATCCGATATTTCCTGCCGACGGGTCTGTATTGCGAAATACTTTTGAGCATTGGCAATTTCGGGTTTACGAGGGTCGCCGTTTTGAGCTATCAGGTAACAGGCAAACCGCGAAAGGTGATAGTCATTAACCGTCTGAACCGCACCCTTCCCGCCTTCGATCGGTTTGCCGGCGTCGGCAAAGTGATAAGAAGGCTCATTTCCAGACTGTTTGCAGGAAGTTACGGCTCTTTTAATTGCATCATCAAACCTCCTCCACTGAGAATACCCCAAAAGAGGCTGTAGTTCTCTTGCGCTCCAATATTCCGCCCCATGTTCGTTTACCTTCTTTAAATCTTCAAAGGACTTGCTTCCTATTGTCGCCAGTTCTTTGTTTGCCATAAGACCTCCTGCGTGGTACTGTTTTGTGACAAGCTTAGGCGAACCCGTTAGCTGCACGACTCCGTTCATTGTTTTCTATGATGCCAGTCGAGTTCCTCCAAATAATTGTAGTAGTCATCTGCTCGCTGTTGTTCGATGTCTTCTCTTATTTTTTCAATGCAGTCAGGGCATGCTTTAAAGTGGGAGAACCATAAGCGTTATAGATTATTCCTTCCCCTTCGTCATAATCAGAGTCAATTAAATTCGAGAAGTCGTGCATTTCGAAATCGAAGCAAAAATTACCACACTGTGGGCACTCGACGTCCTCGCCAGTTTCTCGACAAAGAAAGCACACATTTCGACCATCTTCAATAATGAACGCATCTTCTCCACAGTTGGGGCACGCCCATATCCATTTGGGTGAGATGTTTTCGCCTCGAATTCGTTGATGGGCTTTATTTTGTAGTTCTCCAAAACATTTTTCTATTTGTATGACAGACTGAAGAAGGTCTTGCGGCAGAATGTTCTCGACTTCAACCTTGAGATAGCGACCCTGAAAATAGACAAGAAAAGCGAAAATCTCAGAGAATTTTGAAATGGCGTACTCTTCCTTTAACTCGAATTCAAAGTGCGTGATTTGATTACGCAAATTGACGGCTCTGGATATCTTGAGCTTCTCATCATCGGGAATTTTTATTCCGAGTATCTTGTCGTTCTCAATCCGTGCGAGAGCTTGGGTAATTGATACCGTGTTCCGTGGGTTATCGATGTTCTCATAGATTAAGATAGGATGTTCCCGTCTAAGAAGTTCTTTTAAGCTAAGCTCGATTCCTTGGACGAGATGCAAAATAGCAAAAGGCCACTGGCTCAAGTCTTCACGAGCGGCGACTGCGTTTTTAACCGCTTCGCCCATAAAGCTATGGCTATTCTCAAGAAGTGAAAGTTTATGAATTCTATGCGTCATTTTTTGTTCCATGTCCAGAATAATTAGGAATAATTTTGGGTCACCATACGTCACTTTCACGTAGACTATTCACCATCAATCCACGCATCGACCGCTGTTCTTCGCCCCTACTTAACCGACCTGCCTTTTCATAACGCCCCTTAATCCCCTCTTAATCTTAAGACGGAAAGCTACAACATTGGCCCTTCACCCTGACCCTCTACCGTGCTTGGGGCGAGGGAATAAGAAGGTTGTAACAATGAACTCGAGACCTTTAACAGCACCTGCTTGTGATGGTTGTCAGCCGCTTTTCTTCTTACCAGTTCAGGACTGGCAGGAACTTTCACCCTTCCCTTAAAACGCCCCAAAACTCCCTTGGCGTGATTATTTTTACGCCCTTATAGCTCTTAAGAACCAACAGGTCATCGTCGCCTGTAATTATAAATTTTGCCTTTCCTTTCAATGCCGTGCCTATAATCTTGACATCATCCTTATCCCTGCAAACCGATTCATCAATTGACGCCGGTTCTACAACTTCGGCAGTGTCTCTTAGATACTCGATGATGCTTTTAGCCGTATTTTCAGGGAGACGAATCTTCTTAACCAATTTTGCATAGGTCTCTGAAAGGATATGTTCACTTATTCCATTTCTAATTCAAATATGTAATAATGGTCTCATCCCATTGGAGGTGAGACTATGGCACGAATTGCAAGTGGCAAAAAGTTGCT
Organism: Deltaproteobacteria bacterium; assembly: GCA_030646755.1. Classification (GTDB taxonomy): domain Bacteria; phylum Desulfobacterota; class JAENJC01; order JAENJC01; family JAENJC01; genus JAUSKU01. The sequence continues at coordinate 51 of JAUSKU010000094.1, read as the reverse complement.
TGAAAAAGCAAGGGAATGTTTGGCAAAAGCCCGTACTGTTAGCGAGTTAAG
>JAUSKU010000093.1 GCA_030646755.1 Deltaproteobacteria bacterium | reverse complement strand
CGGCGCCTTTATGTAAACATAGAGAGGTAACCAGCGAGAGAAACAATCACCGTATAGAAGAAAATCCTAATCTATCTTTTTAAAAACTCGGTAGGGAGTTAAGGGAGAGGACTGTATATAGGCAATGTCTATTTTTGGGTTGTGAGACTCCATTTGACAAAATCAATATCTATCGACCGAATAGTTGAGTTATTGTAAACGTAGAAATCGTCATCCCAGTTTACAAAACCGTTCTGCAGGGCGGGGAGATAGGTCATGAAGGTTATAACAGCCACGAAAAAAGCAGCCGTCAATGCAGAAGTCTTGCGGATTTTAAAATTATTCTGATTTATATACGGCTCCCCATTATCTTTGCTCCTTCCTTAGTCTGGATATCTTCTCTTTTACCTTGAGGGTCAGATCAGGCCTCACCTTCAACAAATCCTCGTAGACCTTTATGGCAGCGTCAATGTCCCCCATCTTAAAATGTGCAAGGGAAAGGTTTATATACCCCTCTTCCAGTTCCTTTGCCAATTTGACGGCCTTTGTGTAGTAACCCGCAGCAAGAGGATAATCCCCTTTTTCGAATTCCCCGTTCCCGGCAGATAGATAGGTCTCATATAGACGGTAAAGGATCTTTTTATTGGGGTTTATCCGCATCTCCGCTTCAAACTCTTCTATTGCCCTGCTCAAATCTCCGCCGTTAAGGTACAGGTTTCCCATGTTGTGGTGCGCCTTGGAGAGCCTCGGGTTTATCATAAGCGCCTGCCTGTAATCCCGTAACGCCTCATCCCTTTTTCCCATAGATGCGTATCCCAGGCCCCTGTTAACGTATGCCTCCGGGTCGAAGGGGTTTAGTTTCAATACTATGGTGCTTTCCCTTATAGCTTCCTTAAACCTCCCCTCATCCAGGTAGACGCTCCCAAGGTTGAGGTGGCCCCTTTCGTTATATGGCATCTTTCTTACCGTATCTTCCCAGAGCCGGCTCGATGATATCCATATATATTCCCTTTGAATGGTAAGGGATGCAAAAGATACCATCACTATTACCATAGCGCTTCTTCTCCATTTGCTCCATGAGTTGCCCTGGAATGCCCATGCATAGATAAAGGCCAGTCCTATGGCAGGGAGGTATAGAAACCTTTCTGCCAACAATATCTTTAGAGGGATGATATTAGAGACAGGGATCAGCATAACAAAAAACCCTATTACCGAAAAACCGGTTATATGATGCCTCCATAGCAGATAACCCCCAGAAGCAACCATAAGGAGGATGGATGAGAGGGAGAGTATGACGTACGGCTCTGCAAAATTTGTTGATACCGGATAACCAAGATAGTCGAGGCAGAGGTTTACAGGGAAGATGAGGAGTTTGATATAGTACATTGTCACCCTGGACATTGTATAAAGGGTCTGGAGTATGCCGCCACCCCAATACTCCGTCTGGGCGACCTGTCCCAAGACAAGGTACCTGACCAGAAGGTATAAAAAGGTTATTACCACATAAGGCATATATCTACTTACGGCAATACCCTTCCTTTCATAGATATCGAACATCAGCAGGATTATAGGGATGGTTACGGCCATCTCCTTTGAAAGGAGGGCCAGGGTAAAGGAGATCATAGGCAGGAACTTAAAGGCGCCTATTCTTCCGTAAGACCGGTAAAGGAGCAGGGTCAGAAGATAAAATGAGGCAACAATGAGGTCTTCCCTCCCCTTTATCCATATTACCGCTTCAGTAAGGGCCGGATGCCAGGCGAAGAGAAGGGATGCGGCAAAGGAAACCCTTTCTGATCGAAAGATCTGTTGGAGAAGTATATAGAGGAGGATGGAATTGATGGTGTGTATAAAGATGTTTGTTAAATGATAACCTCTCGGATTGTTTCCCCAGACACTGTATTCTATGGCGAATGATGTGTCACTCAAAGGCCTGTAGATCTCGCCTCCGAAGGGCATTAACTCCCGGGAATAGAAGAAGGCCGGGATGTTTGAAAGGTTCCTAATGGCAGGATTGTCAAGAATCCTATCTCTGTCATCGAATTCGAAGGGTGCCCATAATGCAGGGAGGTACAAAAAGACGGTCAGGATGATTAAATAAGGTATTTTTGCCATATTATTAGTGCATAAGCTATCAGGATTAGACCAGGCATGTCAAGGATTTATCCCTGCCAGGACAACAGTTGTTGACACCTGTAGACAGCTGTTGACAAGGGATGGGGTATGGGTTAGCATGTCCGCATGATGGCCGTCCTCGTTTTTACTGCCGCTTTTATCCTTTACATTGTGACCCTTTCCCCTACCATCTCTGTTGGTGATTCTCCAGAATTGATATCTTCTGCCTACACATTAGGGATTGCCCACCCTCCAGGGTATCCATTGTCCAGTCTTATTGGAAAGGCTGTTACATTAATTTCTTTTGGAGATTCAGTGGCGTACAGGGTGAACCTTTTATCCGCCTTCCTGGGCGGAATATCTGTCCTTTTCCTCTATCTGACTATTCTCGAAGCTATCAGACTGGTCAGAATGGGGTCAAGGGGTCTTCACTCGACTCCTTCTACGGTTGACCGCCTTTCCGCCTTTCTGGGGAGTCTTTCCTTTGCCGTTTCTCCCCTGTTCTGGTCCCAGGCAGTTATAGCAGAGGTTTATACGCTGAATGCAGCTTTCTTTACCTGTCTTCTCTGGCTTGGTCTAAAATGGGCAGGAAAATGCCAGTGGTCAGGGGGTTACGGCTCACGTCTTCTATATCTAATCTCCTTCCTCTGGGGCCTTAGCCTTGGCAACCACCATACGATGATAGCATTCGGACCGGCGTTTCTGGTATTTGTCCTGTTGAAGAAAGGTAAAGGTGAAGGAGCAGGTAGAAGTAAAGGTAAAGGTAAAGAAAAACCTCTACCTGCATTTACTGTTGCTGTTGCTATTACTTTCTTCCTTCTCGGCCTTTCCATATACCTCTACCTGCCGATAAGGTCTGCGCAGGACCCTTTTATGGACTGGGGGGATACCGAGCGGTTAAGTGGCTTCCTGGACGTGTTGCTAAGGAGGCAGTTCGGGCTTGGGAACAGGGCCTATTCAATGGAAGGGGGATTGATGCAGGGAGGTTATTACCTGAGCCTCCTCAGGGAGCAGTTTACCCTTTCCGGCTTAATCTTAGGGGTTATAGGGGGGCTCTTTTTTGTGAAGAGAAGCCCAAAGGCATCTCTTTTTACCTTGGCCCTCTTCCTTGTTCACGGGATTGCGACTGCACTCTTCCTCAATCCTGCAAGAGAAGACCTCTATGCTATCGATGTGATGTTAATACCGTCATTTGCCGCCTTCTCTGTCTGGATAGGGATAGGTCTCCTTTTTGTTTACAGCGGCGTTATCTCTCTTTTTACAAAAAACCTGACCACAGGAAGAGAAAAAAAGATCTGTCTCGCTCTGACGCTGATATTTCTATTATTGCCGCTTACTCTATTTTCTGTGAACTTTAACACGAACAACCAGAGCAGCAATACATTTGCTTATGATTATGCCAACGATGTAACTGAAAGTGTTGACCCAAATGGCGTCTTATTCGTAGAGGCAGACCTGTCCCTCTTCCCTATCTGGTATATGCAGTATGTGGAGGGGGTGAGGAAAGATGTGGCAGTACTCGACGTTGATATGCTTATGCTCCCCTGGTTCAAGGGGCAGTTGAAGGAGAAATACCCTGCCGTAGAGGTAAAGGTCCCGGACATAATAAGACATGCAAAGGGAGGGAGGTTCAAGCCCCTCTCCATGGAGGCCATGGTCAGTTACAAGGTTTCCCAGGTGGAAGGGATGCTGGATAATCTCATGGGGAAGCATCCTCTATATCTCTCTTATGAGTTTGGGGTCCCGTTCGGGGAGTTTGGGGAGAGGAGAGACGTTAGGCTTGTAAGAAATGGGGTAGTCTTCATGGTGTCCAGGGAGAAGGCCTCTGACGAGCCAATGGGTGACTTCAGCGGCCTCCGTAGCATTGTGAAGGCGGTTGAATCGAGGGACGAGGAGGTACTGTTTATAGCCAGGGCCTATGTTCAGTCTATGGAGAGGATGGTATCGCTAGAGCTTTCTTCAGGGAGGAAAGATCAGGCAATGGAGATTATGGAGGCGATATTAACTGTTGATCCTTACAATACCGATTCTCTTAACAACCTGGCCTTCCTTTATGCAGAAGAAGAGAAAAATTTCTATAAGGCCGAGCAGATGGCCAAAAGGGCCATGAGGATAAACCCGGTTGAAAGGGGGAGGTATCTGAAGACCCTCGGCTTTATATATCTGAAGAAGGGGGAGTATGGAAAGGCCATTGAGGTATTCAAAGAGGTCCTGAAGATCGAACCTGGTTCTGAATGGGCCCGCCTTAGGCTGGAGGAGGCCTACTCCAAAATCTCCCCTCCCCTGGCGGGAGGGGATTAAGGGGCGGGGGTATTTCCCCTTGACACAAGTCAGAAAAACCTATACATTAAAACTACTTATAAAATCTAAATTCTGCAATGGGACACAGATTAACGCGGATAAACAGAGATAAAGCAGATAAATTCATGAAAAATAGATATCATCCAAAAGGTGAATATATGTTTTTGTTTAAGTCTTTGAATTATCAGCGCAAATCTGTGTAAATCTGTGTCCAAATGCTTTTTTAGGTAAAACTTCAAAATCCGTAAGAGGTGAGAGATGAATCTATTCAAATTTATAATTCCCGTTGTCTTCATGGCGCTTTACACAAATATGGCCTTTGCCGATACCGATGTCGTAGCCAGGGTCAACGGTAAGCCGCTGACTGCATTTGAACTTAACGAGGAGTTTCAGGACCTCCTCCCTATGATGGGGTCTTACCATGGGGGGCTCTCCGAGGAGAAGATCGCAAACATCAGGGAGAAGGCCTTGAACAACCTGATAGAGAAGGAACTCCAGTACCAGTATGCCCTGGAGAAAGGATTGTCTGTTTCCAAAAAGGAGATTGAGGCCGAATTGGCTGGGATGGAGAAGCGGTTTGGTTCCGCTGCAAAGTTTAAAGACGCCCTGAAGAGGAGCGGGATGACAAAGGAGCAGTTAAAGGAGTTTATAAAGAAGAGGTTCTTGACAGCAAAAGCTAAGAAGGAGACAGTCGGATCCAGGGCGGCTTTGAGTGATTCGGAGTTGAAGGATTACTATGAGAAGAATAAGGAGAGCTTCAAGAGACCCGTGGAATTAAGGGCAAGCCATATACTGATAGGGGTTGACCCTACGGCTACAAAAGAAGAAAAGGGGAAAAAACTTAAGCTCGCCAAGGATCTCCTTGTCAAGATAAGGGCTGGGGAAGACTTTGCAAAACTGGCCATGAGGTACTCAACCGACGATGGGAGTGCCCCGATAGGAGGGGACATCGGGACTTTCCACAAGGAGATGGCAGATCAAGAGTTTGAAAATGCGGTACTTGCCCTTAAGGTGGGGGAGGTAAGCGATGTGGTTGAGACCATCTACGGGTATCACATCATTATGCTGACAGGTAAGAAGCCTGAGACCCAGTTGACCTTCGACGATGTCAACGCGGACATCAAAAAGAGACTCGAAAAGAAGAGGGGAGACGAGCTGTACAATACCTGGATGGAAGGTCTCAGGGCAAAGGCGAATATTGAGATAGTGAAGAAGTAGGGGGTAGACTTGCAAGGAATGGTGGTTGTTCCCACTTATAACGAGAAAGATAATATTGAGCGTCTGATTAAGATGGTCCTCGACCTTAAGAAGGATCTGCATGTCCTTATAGTCGATGACAATTCCCCTGACGGTACCGGTGAAATAGCTGACAGGCTGGCTAAAGAGCTTGAAGGGGTCCATGTAATCCATCGGAGTGGGAAGCTTGGCCTTGGGTCCGCTTACAGAACCGGCTTCAAGTATGCATTGGCGAAAGGGGCTCCACTGATATTCGAGATGGATGCCGATTTCTCCCATGACCCTAATTCCCTGCCTGTCTTTCTTGAAAAAATAAAGGAGTATGACGTTGTTGTCGGTTCCCGCTACCTTAATGGTGTAAGCGTGGTGAACTGGCCCATAAGAAGGCTGATGCTTTCTTACGGGGCCAATATATATACAAGGATGGTAACCGGCCTCAGGCTTACAGACTGCACCGGCGGTTTTAAGTGCTTCAGGAGAGAGGTACTTACGGCCATAGACTTAGACAGTATAAAATCAGACGGCTATTCATTCCAGATAGAGATGAATTTCCGCTGCCTGGAGAAGGGTTTCAGGATCGGGGAGGTCCCCATAATATTCATAGACCGCCATGCCGGAAGCTCCAAGATGTCGAAGAAGATAGTAAGGGAGGCGGTAGTTATGGTCTGGAGGCTTCGGATAGGCTCAATCTGTAGAAAGATATTCAGGTAAAGGTAAAGGGAAATACAGGTAGAGGTAAAGGTAAAGAAAGGGAAAGTAAAGGTTTTTCTCTACCTATACCTCCACGTCTACCTGTCTTTTCTGTCTTTCAGGGGGTGTATAAATGGTAAACCAGTTTTGGGCTCTTATCTGTGAGGCAGGGTTTTTCGGGTGGGTCGGGTGCACTGTAGGGTTTATATTCAGGGCTTTCGGGCCGGGTGACTCATTTTTTGGCAGGAGGGCGGCATTCTGGGGTTCGCTTGTCATTGTCTTTTACGGTCTCTGGGTTTTGGGAATGATGAAGGCGTGAAAAAAAATAGGAAGATGGGAGGATGGGAAGGTAGGAAGGGGGGAAAGGTAGCCTCAGCTTCCCAACTTCTCAACCTCTCAACCTCTCAACTTCTGATTCTTCTCCTGCTCCTTGTCGGTTGCGCCTCTGCCCCTCTTATTGAGGAGCCGTCCAGTAATATAATCTGGCCAAAACCACCTGATAAGGCCAGGATAAGGTTTTTGAAGTCCATTTCAAATTCCGAAGATATTGTAAAGACAAAACATGGTGGCTGGCTTAAAAAGACCTGGACTTTCCTTACAGGGGAGTCGGCGGAGAAGGTCCTTGTTGCTCCATATGGTGTAACAGCAGATACTGAAGGGAATGTATATGTTGCAGACAGGGACACGAGAGAGATATTCTCCTTCAACCTGCAGACCAGGAAATCTTACTCATTCTTCTTTGAGACGGAAGACCTGGAAGACTATCCGATTGGCATAGTAATTGCGGAAGATATATATGTAACATACCCCAACAGCGTCCGCGCAATAATCTTCAACAAAAATGGTAAGGTTGTAAACGAGATCGGTAAAGACGCTGATTTAAAGAGGCCTACAGGGGTTGCAGTTAATGCGGCCAAAGGCCTTCTGTACGTTGCCGATACCCTCGGGCATGAGATCAAGGCGTTTGATCTTTCCGGTAAACCGCTCTTTACATTTGGAAAGAGGGGGGATAAAGATGGGGAGTTCAACTACCCCACCCATCTTTTTGCTGCAAAAGACGGCACCGTTTATGTTACGGACGAGCTTAACTTCAGGATCCAGGCGTTTACCTATGATGGAAAGTTTCTATTTAAGATTGGGAAGGGTGGGACTGTTCCAGGGACATTCGAAAGCCCGAAGGGAGTGGCTGTTGATAGCGAAGGGAATGTATATGTCGCAGATGCCATGGCGGACAGTGTCCAGGTATTTAACAGGGAGGGGAAGCTCCTCCTTTTTTTCGGCGGAAGCGGTTCAGGGGATGGACAGTTTGACGGACCTGCCGGGATGTTTATAGATAAGGATGATAGGATTTACATTGCTGACTTGTATAATTCGAGGGTGCAGGTGTTTCAGTATCTGAAGGGGGAGTGAAGGGACTTAAATTTGGAGCTTAAAGAGTTAATCGGGAAGTTCAAAGTCAAGGAGTTTCGATTTTCTTTGCATGCAATCGAGATGATGCTCAAAAGGGATATCAGTGAAGAAGAAGTTGAAGAATCTGTTTTAAATGGGGAGATCATTGAAGAATATCCCGATGACAAATATTCGCCGAGCTGTTTGATATACGGCAAGACCGGCAGCAGTAAAGATCTGCATGTGCAGTGTTCAATGCCGCCAAAGGTGATAATAATAACCACATATGAACCCGACCCAACAGAATGGATCAATTGCAGAGTAAGGAGGAAATGATGGACCGTTGTGTTTTTTGTGGCGGTGATGTAAAAGAAGATATTGTGACGTTAGACCTTAGAGTTGGAAATCGGCTATTAGTTATTGAAGACGTGCCGGCGGAGGTCTGTCAAAAGTGCGGGGAAAAGACTTTTTCACCTGAAACAACAAAGATGATCCAGGAGATAGCAAGGTATAAGCCAACCCCGATAAAAGAGATTTGTGTGCCTGTTGTTTCGTTGAAGGAAGCGGCGTGAAGGGTAGGTCATGAAAATAACACGCCGGATGGTTGCCGATCAACTTATCAGATACCTGCACCATGAAATTACATTAGACAAACTGGTGGATTGGGCCGAATCCGCCATGATGGAATTTGACTTCGAGGATCAGGACTTTGGACTTTTGCGGGATATAGTGAGTCGTATCGGACTTGCTGATGTCAGGGAATTTGGAATGACATGGGAGGATTGCGAAGGCTTTCTTTCCCGTCTCGGATACAGAATAGAGGTAACTGTTTCCGAGGCGGCATGATGAAATAATTGGGAAGTCACTAATTTACATAGGAAGAGAGGGTCATGATGGAAAAGGTCACGGTTGCAAAGGACATGATAATAAGACTGCCCAATGAGGTAAGGAAATTTGTATCTGAAGGGGATGAGTTTGTGGTATCCATTGTAGGAGATTCGTTGAGGTTTAAAAAGGTGCAAAAACCTGATCTACTTGATTTGGCCGCAGTTAGACGAGATAACGATGCACCGGCATTGGAGGAAATAAGCAGAATAGTCCACTCATTACGGGGGATAAGTGAAGCTGAAGGTAGTCATTGATACGAATGTTGCTATATCGGGGCTACTATGGAATGGATTGCCTAACAAAATCCTGAAACTTGCCAGAGATGGGTTTATTGAAGTTTGTAGCACAAGGACAACCTGTGAAGAGTTTGCCAAGGTTCTCGGATATTCGAGATTTCAGAAAAGACTTGATAAACTTGGTTTAACCAAAGAAGAAGTCGTTGATTACTATGAGGACATCGTCATATTTTATGAGGAAAATGCAAGTATACGGGTTGTTACAAAGGACCCAAATGATGATCGGTTTATCGAAGCTGCTTTAGATTCCGGTTGCAACATGATAATTTCAGGCGATGAACATCTTTTGGAAACTAAAGAATATCAAGGGATCATGATTTTGAGTGCGAGAGAGTTTTGGGAGGTTTACGAAAAAATACAGAAGTAAGGCAAATGGCGGGATGATAGACGGTAAGCTAAAAGGGAGGCTACTAACAAATTTGTCGCAGCCCCAGTGCTTTATGGCATAGATATTGCAATAATGCTTTTAGAATAGGGTTTGCTTAAAGAAAGGCAACCGGCAGTAGTTGTTAAAATAAAGGGTTTAAAATGAAGAAAATGAGATTCATAAGATCAGGCCTGGTAGCGGTTTTGGGGATGGGCGTTATAGCCTGTTCAGGCAGCGCGTCAGCAGCAGACAAAAGCATAAAATATACCAGGCATAACCTTTCCAGTTCCGGTTTGTATGATGTCAAGGCGGTCTCGGAGAACCAGATCTGCAAATTCTGTCATGCTCCTCACAACGCCGACAGCAGGGAGGCGCCGCTCTGGAACCGTAATGATACAACCGCAACGTTTACAATGGCCACGACCCGGTGGGTGAACTGGGGCAGGGCAGCACAAACAGGAGCAGATTCTCAGCCGACAACCATATCCAAGAAATGCCTAAGCTGTCATGACGGTTCCATAGCCATAGGAGAGATAAGGAATGGCGGACCAATTGCTATGGCTACCTCAACCAAGCTGGATGGGGACGGAAGCTTGAAAGACAATAACCCTTTTGGGCCGAAGGACCTTCGCGGCGGACATGTAATCTCCTTTAAATATAAGACATTCTATGATAACTGCCTCAGTGATGGGGGATGCGCTGAAGGTAGATTTAAGAGCTGGGAAACCATACTCGTTGCCGATCAGCGTTCGATGTTTGACCGGAATGGTGCTATGCAGTGCCATACCTGCCATGATCCACATACCGACAGGTGCAATGATTCAAGTAAAACTATCGGAAAAGACCCGTTATGGCGGAAGATTTGCGATCATGATGGCGGCTTTAATGATGGTAACGGTTCGCTTTGCAATACCTGCCACAATACCTTTGCTGAATATACTGCACCTAACCTGATGTTCTGAGGCAAATTAATGATGCATATTAGAAGTCTCGCGGTCTTTTTGGTTATAATTTTAGCTGCTGCCGAAGCTCGGGCGGAAAGGCAGGAGCTTATTTACCATGGCGGGCTTCCAAAACCGGGCATCAAGTGCAACTTCTGCCACTCCATGACATACGGGGTTCCGGGGACTGCGAACCTTGCTGCCGAGAGGAGCGAGCTCTGCCTGATATGCCACAGCGAAAAGGGAAGGGGCGATATACTCGATAAGCCTGTGCTGAAAAAAGAACGGATGCAGAGGTATGTGGCAAAGACCGATATAAACTCCGAGCTTGAAAAGCTTTTTGGCCATCCAATCCTCAATACATCAGCTCTTCACAGCAGGCGGGAGGAGCTTCCTGAAAAAGACCCTCAGGCGACGAGGCATGTTGCCTGCGTCGACTGTCATGACCATCACCAGATTACGAGCAGGAACAGGTTTGGTCCTGTAAAGGTTACAGGAGCGGCGGGTGAGTCAAAAAAACTCAAGGATGTCAGGGACATGATACCGGGAGAGGAGGTCTCCGACTTCGAACTCTGCTTCAACTGCCATGGGGACAGCGCTAATCTTCCCTTGAATCAGACAAACAAGAGGGTGGAGTTCAGCATCAACAACCCCTCTTATCATCCTGTGGTTGGCGAGGGAAAAAATACCGTAGTCCCCAGCCTGAAGTCTCCTTATGCAGCGATGAAGAAAAGGTCTTCAGACATATCCGTCATAAAATGCGGTGACTGCCACGGGAACAATGATGAAAAGGGACCCAAGGGTCCCCACGGCTCCATATATCCTGCTATACTTGTAAGGAACTATTCAATAAATGACGGGCATCCTGAAAGCTCTTTCCAGTATGCCCTATGCTATATGTGTCACGAGAGGGACAGCATCCTCAGGAACGACTCCTTCAAGTACCATGCTGTCCACATCCAGGGTAACCCCAATACCGGGAGCCTTGGTACATCCTGCTATACATGCCACAACTCTCATGGCAGCATAGACAATAAATTTCTGATTAGCTTTAATAAGGACGTAGTATTTACCAATGTGTCTTCAGGCCAGTTGCGGTTTGATTCTACGGGTACATTCAGCGGGGAGTGTTACCTGACCTGTCATAACGTGAACCATAACCCGAGGAGGTATTAAGATGAATGGGCAAAGATCAGAAGATAAGAAGATGAGAAGTTCAGGCCCAACCTCTCAACTTCCCGACCTTTCAACTTCTTCACGTCTCACGTCTCACGCCTCACGTCTTCTGTTTTTCATACTGTTCGCTGCTTTAATAGGTTGTCAGCCTCCAGCCCTTACGCCAAAAGACGTTGCTATAAACAGGACAAATCCAAACTTTCTCAAGGAAGCAGGAGTTGATGAGAGGACGAACCCGCACGTGGACCAGAAGTGTGGAGTTTGTCATGCATCGCCAATGGAGATGCTGACAAAGGAAGGCCCTTCCGAGAATGAGACACTCCAGAGAAAGATGATGAGGACGGACCTTATAGACCTTTGCGCCCAATGTCATAAGGACTCTGTTGAATCCCAGCACATAACGGGGATTCCGACAAAGCTGAACAGGGAAAACCTTCCGTTAGACCCCCAGGGGAACATCACATGCGCCACTACGTGTCACGATGTCCACACAAAGGACCCTGGTCTTGAAAAAAGGATGCTCAGGCACTCGTTTGACACCCTCTGCCTCTCATGCCACGACGTTTAAACCCAATACTGTTCAGATAGGTGTTAAAAGTTAGTTCACCCCCACCCTAACCCTCCCCCGTCAAGGGGGAGGGAACTCTAATAAATCTCCCCTCCCCTGGCGGGAGGGGATTGAGGGGAGGGGGAACGTGTTAATACGCCTAAGTGAACAGCATTGTGTTTAAACCGATCAAATTTGCCACAGATGGACGC
>JAUSKU010000092.1 GCA_030646755.1 Deltaproteobacteria bacterium | reverse complement strand
CAAGGTTTGTTGTATCATCTTTCTACCCCCTCTTTGTGATATTGTGGTTTCACCTAACTGGTGAGGAGTATACCTCACTGAAACCCTTTATCCAAGAGGGGTTTTTGCGCTTTTGAGAGGGGAATGTCTATTTTAAGGAATATAATTCTTCTTGTCATTAAATCGGACCTGGACTCATATACATAACAGCCTTTTTAATTACATTGCGTGAAGCTTTAAAGAGGCTGCGGAGCTTTCCCTTCCGCAGTCAGTCGTTCATCCTGTCCAAGAAGGGTTTTTAGTTCTTCAAGTAAATTCTGCATTCGAGTCAGGGTCTCCCTATTTTATAGATTTGCTCTTTATTGCTCTCAAATGCACCGATGGTAAGCCTAAAAATCGGTCAGATAATATCACAATCTCTCTTTAGCTTTCAAGCATTTTCAAGCCATTATACGTATTTGGGAGCTCTTTGGGGGCTGGAGGTATTGTCTTTGGCGGGTGAGTAAAAGGCATGCCGGATGTATTTACCTTCTTCATTCGTCCAGGCATCGTTCCATCTGGCGCGGGGAGGTTATGCTTGCCACTAAAAAACAGTTGCATAAATCTTGACCCGGTGCTATTATTTCTTCATGAGCAAAGCCGAAAAGCTGTTACAGAGGTTCCTGGCAAAACCAACGGATTTTACCTTTGATGAACTTGAAAGGTTCCTGAAGGGCTTTGGCTATGAGGAGGCAAAGACCGGCAAGACATCAGGCTCACGGGTGGCATTTCTCAATAAACAGACCAAGAGCGTAATCAGGATGCATAAACCGCATCCAAATCTGGAGCTTAAACGGTATCAGTTGAACGACGTAGAAGAGGTATTAAAAAAGGCGGGGGTGATTAAATGAAGGATGTATTGATCTACAAAGACTTTACCGGGTCTGTGCATTTCAGTGCAGCGGATGAGGTTTTTCACGGAAAGATTGAAGGTATCAGAGACCTCATTCTGTTTGAAGGGCAGAGCGTAGCAGAATTGACAACGGCGTTTCATGAGGCTGTGGAAGATTACCTGGAACTTTGCAAGGAGGTCGGCAAAGAGCCTGAGAAGTCATACAAAGGCAGCTTCAACGTAAGGGTTCCCCTTGACTTGCACAGAAAGGCGGTAGAAAAGGCAATAAGACTTGGGATATCCCTGAATCAATTGGTACAGAAGGCATTGGAAGAAAAGGTGGCGGCTTAGAACAATCAGTCCGTAAGCTCAACCCATGCCGACAGGGCAGGGTAGTAAAGCCCCTTCCTGATCTCCCTCTTTTCACCACTGGCCTTAAGCAGTTCCGCATATGTTTTGAGCTGTTTCCTGTACCTCTCCTTCTCCTCTTCAAGAAATGCCTCAATCTTCCCGCCTTCATGGAGAGAGGTCTTGTAGTCTATTATCCAGCGTATATCATTATCAACAAATGTCCGGTCTATGACTGCATGGATGACCTTTCCTTCAATCACGCCGGTTATCGGCAGCTCGGAATGGCCTTCTGGATGGTTCTCAAGGCTCCAGCGTCCGACCTCATCCTTGATGGTTCTGATGAGTATATCGATCCCTTTTTTAGCCGTCTCTTCTGCCTCACCCTTATTCAGTCCAAGCTGACAAAGCATGGCCGTCATGCGCTCTTTTTCCATGCTCACCCTCACATCATTCCATTCCGAAAGGCCTTCGCCAGCCATTCTGCACAGATACTTATGCACAACTGTCCCAAGATGCTTAACCGCCTCTCCAGCCCAATTAAATTCTGGTTCAACAGATATGGAGGCAGTTTCAGCCCCTTTGCTGTCGACCTCTACAGGCCTGGCCGGTTCAGGAAGCTCCCACGACGACGGAAGCCTCCTGAGACGGAGATAAGTATTTTCCCCTACCTTGACCGGAGGGGGCGAGGGTGAGGGTGAGGGGACTTGAATGATAATGTGCTGTATGCATGAGAGGAGCGACCTTGACTGGACACTGATCTCCCCTGTATCCTTTACCTTGACGTCCCCGAATAGATAGAGCCTCTTCCTTGCCCTTGTGGCTGCAACATAGAAAAGTCTCGTTCTTTCAAGATCCTCCTTCAACGCATCGACTCCGTCCATGTACCGGTAGATGGCGCTTTCCGTGTCCCCTCCTTTGCTGTCGATCGGCGCAAGGAGCAGGTCTTCACCTCTTTCCAGCCAGAGGAGCAGCTTTTTGTCCCTGCCCCTGGTGGGCTTAGCGAGCCCTGGGAGGATCACATGGTCGAACTCAAGCCCCTTTGCCTTGTGGATGGTCATTATCTCAACTGCTTTTTCGCCCCTTCCTGATGGACTGGCATAAAGGGTCTTTATCCTGAACTCAAGGCTGCCCATGGAGCCGACCTCTCCGCCTGTGCTCACAGAATCCAGCATCTCGAAGAAGGCATCCGCATCCTTCATGGAAGAATCATCTATGCACGCAGGGCCTCCAAGCTCTACCCACAACCCTTCCAGCAAGACCCTCGGGGAGACCCTGCCCCATAATCTCAGGGCATTACTCAGTCTCCGGCTTATCATTGAAAGGCGTCTCTGCCCGTCTTCAGAAATGGAGGTTATGCGATCTTGATCGTTCATCAGCGCCCAGACAGGTGTCTCTCTGTCCCCAAGGCAGAGTTTGTGGATGTCGGAGAGTGTCAGGCCGCACCAGGGAGCACGCAATATGGCAAGCCATGCAGCCCTGTCGCAGGGGTGCATCAGAGACCTCAAGAGTGAAAAGAGGTCCTGGACAACCGGCCTGTCTATCAACGGGTCAATCTCCTCAGACTTGAACTCTATCCCTTCCTTCTTCAGCCTCTTTACTATCTCGCCGAGATGGGGCCGCGAGCGCACCAGTATGGCAACGCTTTCCCCTGACCTGTCTATCTCTTTTATTATCCCGGAAATCTCCTCGGCCTCCCTGATATCGTCCCTTTCCCTGAACAGGCGGAGATCAACGGTTGTTCCGTCCAGAGGCGGATGGGTCGCCTCGAAAGGGGCATAACTTATCGCGCCTGTCAGGCTGTCTTCTATTTCCGGGAATGCATCCTGAAATGTCTCATTTACCCATTCGACTATTTTTTGCTGTGACCTGAAGTTGCTTGTCAAGGTCAACGGATGCAGCTCTACGTGCCCAACCCCGATATTTCTGGCTTCAAGAAAAAGGCCGACTACCGCCTCCCTGAAGAGATAGATAGACTGCATCGGGTCTCCAACTATAAAGAGGGTCCTGCCGTCGTGAGGCTCCCATCCTCTTGTAAGGGCCTTTACAAGTTCGAGCTGGGTCCGTGATGTGTCCTGGTATTCATCAGCAAGTATGTGCTGGATCCTGTAATCCAGCGAGAGCATGAGGTCTGTAGGATTGTCGTCAGTGCCCAGGGCATTTAACGCAGAGATGGCAATGGCCGCAAAGTCTACAACCCCTTCCTCGCCAAATACCTTTTTGAGGCGCCTCTCCGCCACAGGGAGGAGGTGCAGGAGGGCATCGAGTATCTGCCATTCCTCTTCATCGTATCCAGCACCGGGAAGAGTGGGAATGACAGCCAGGGCCTCGCGGAGCCGTTCGTTGTCCGACAGGGTAGTGAGAAGCCCCTGAAACATTTCCTTGTTTTTCTTTGCATCGTCGGTCTTATCGGCAGGGAAACCTAACTTCTTGTTTATGCCGCCTGGCTTCCTCCACTCACCTTCCTTTGTCAGAAGGAGTTCTGTTATCCCCTGCCATATTGGGAGGTTGTCTGCCACCGTATCCGGCAGGTTATGCAGAGCAGTCAGACAGCTTATGCGAGAACTGTTACCTTCTTTTAAGAGATTTGAGGCGGCGTATCTTGCAGATACTGTCAGGTCATCGATAAGGTGGCCAGGGAGCTCTTCCTTTGCCTTTTCCAGGGAGTCCTCCACGAGCCTCCTGACAGAGCCCTCCAGCAGTTCTCTCAGATCATCCTCGTTCACTTCCCTGTTCACATGCCTCAGCCACTGGTCCCTCTTCTGAAGCATTATAACAAGCCGGTCTTCCAGCCCCTGGACGGAGTTATCCAGATGCCTCAGCGCCTTGCGTACCGAATCCCCGGTCCTGCCGTCTTTCTCGACCATAAGGATGGTCTGCCTTGAGGCCTCCCTGTAAAGCTCATCAGGTGTCTCTGTTATGGACGGCTGCCTGCCTAAATGGGAGAGCAGCGGCATCTGTCTTGTGAGGGACGAACAGAGGGAGTCTATTGTCTGGACCCTCAGCCTTCCAGGGTTTTCCAGGAGGTTCCACCCCATCTCCGAATCCCTTTTCAGAGCTGTCTTTGCCAGTTCATGGGTCTTCTTTACATTAGGCCTTTCGGATGGGGGGAGAACTTCCTTGCCGCTCTGAAGGGCCTGTATGATGCGGCTCTGCATCTCGCCAGCCGCCTTTCTTGTGAACGTTATGGCCAGTATCTGCTCAGGCCTTTCAACTATTGCCAGGAGCCTCAGGAACCTCTGCATCAGAAGCTCTGTCTTGCCTGAACCGGCAGGGGCCTGGACTATGAAAGACCTGGAAGGGTCAAGCGCCTCTTCCCTTTCTTTCAGATCAGGGATTGAATCAGTACCGTTAATCATCTGTCCTTATGCTTTAAGAGTTTTCAGAATATCAGCAAATCTATCTGGTCTGAAGGAATTTCTATAACCTTGGCCAGGGTCAAAAAGAGGATATCGCTCATATCATTTACTTTGGAAGCTTCCTGAGGGTTTCGCGGTGCTCCTTGTTAACTTTTATGATAGGGTTAATGTATTTATTTGTCAATGCGAGAAGATATTCATCCGCAGGGTGCCCATGACTTCACTTGTAGCCAAGTCACAGCTATAGTTATGCGCAGAGTGATGGTGTTCAGATGCCTGGTAGCAAAGAGTTTGTTGACCTGCTCAATAACCTGCGAATCCAGGTTTTTCTTATTCCACATGGACGATCTTGCTTTTTGTGATTTTTGCTGATCTTGTAACGTCTTGGTATTTAAGGCAAAAACGAAAAATAAATAAACTATTGAAAAAAGTTTGATTCTGTGCTCCAGTAATACAATCTCAATAATAATAGAGATTGTTATTTATCACGCAACTCACCTGGGAGATTCTGTGGCACCTGAATTGCACTCACTCACTCACTCACTCACTCACTCACTCACTCACTCACTCACTCACTCACTCACAACTGACACATTTAAAAACCTTTACAGGATTCAATGAGGGGGGGATTATCCCAAGAACTCTACAGGATGCGAATAGGGGTGGTATCTGAAATGGTCGTCGAAGACAAAGACAGCGCGGAGGTCGAGATGGTTTATCACGGCAAAGCTTGTGCAGTCGGTAAAGCTAAGTTTTCTATCATCAAACTTTCTGAACATTGTCTTTGCAGCGGTTTCAATATCTTCGGTTATTCTAAGGACGTTTATGCGGGTATCCTTTATCCTGTCCATAAACTTGACGACAGTGGCATTGAGGTGTGCTGTCAATAGTGGACACGAAATACCTCATGCTGCAAGTTTCCTTTCATAAAACTTTTGTTCATAGACTGCTGGAGAGAGAAACCCTAGTTTTGCCTGCCTTCTCTGACGATTGTAAAATATCTCAATGTATTCTGTAATCTCCTGCATAGCTTCTTGCCGTGTTCTGTAACGACGATGATGCACAACCTCACTCTTTAAGGTACCCCAGAAACTTTCCATAGGAGCGTTGTCATAGCAGTTACCTCTTCTGCTCATTGATGCCTTCATGCCGAATTGCTTTAGCAAGTCTCTGTATTCATAGGAGCAGTATTGGCTTCCACGATCTGAATGATGGATAAGACCTGCATCCGGCTGTTTTGCTCGTACTGCCCTGGATAACGACCTGCTGACAAGGCCCTTTGTCATCCGTCCATCCATTGCATAACCTACTACCTCTTTGGTAAATATATCCTTGTGTCCGGCAAGGTAGAGCCACCCTTCATCTGTCGGAATGTACGTT
Source organism: Deltaproteobacteria bacterium (assembly GCA_030646755.1). GTDB lineage: Bacteria > Desulfobacterota > JAENJC01 > JAENJC01 > JAENJC01 > JAUSKU01. The sequence continues at coordinate 72,558 of JAUSKU010000092.1, read as the reverse complement.
ATGTCCGTAACCCATACCTGGTTGGGAGCCGTTGCATCAAAGTTCTGTTCCAACAGGTTCTCCGCTACAGGAAGGTTGTGATTTGAATCGGTTGTTGCCTTGAGCTTCTTCTTTTGTATGCACCTTATCCCAAGCTTCTTGCGGATGCGCCTGATGCGATGAGTCCCTATATTTATCCCATGCTCCGTTAAATCCTCCTGTATTCGTTTTGGACCACAGGTTTTACGGGTGCGCTTATGGGATGCCTGTATCTCTATTTCAAGTCTCTGGTCTTCTTGGGCACGCTTGCTTATAGGGCGGCTGCGCCACGAGTAATAGCCGCTTGCAGATACCTCAAATATCCGGCACATGGCTGGAACCTGATACTGGAGTCGCATCTCATGGATCATCGCGTACCTCACAGCGACTCTTTCGCAAAGTACGCGGCGGCTTTTTTTAAGATGTCCCGCTCCATCTTTACTTCTGCCAGTTCTCGCCTGACTTTCGACAGTTCCATTTCTACTTCAGAAAGTGGCTTCTGGTTCTTGCCGACTTCTCCGAGTTTTCCAGATTTATAAGCTCTTACCCACGTGTTTAGCGTAGAAGGCGGCAATGACAACCTGCGTCCAGCCTCAGGGACTGACAGCCCTCCTTCTGTCACTAATTTTACTGCTTCTACCCGAAACTCCTTTGTGTACCTACCGTTTGGAATCCTTTTCATACCGACACCTCCGTTTCGTATTATACGATACTTTGGTGTCCACTTTTTTCAGCTTATCTCAGATGCAAAAGGGGCGAATATTCGCTCCTTTTTGTTAAACCCTCTTTGCAGATTCCAGCGTATTATACATAAGCATGGCTATGGTCATGGGGCCCACGCCGCCTGGGACCGGGGTGATGGCCGAGGCAACTTTTTCGGCGGATGCAAAATCCACGTCGCCTACAAGCTTTCCGCTTTCAAGCCTGTTGATTCCAACGTCGAGGACTACAGCACCTTCTTTCAGCATGTCCCCTGTTACAAATCCAGGTTTACCAATGGCTGCCACAACGATATCCGCCCTCTTTACTTCCTCTTTCAGGTCTTTTGTCTTTGAATGACATATGGTTACTGTGGCGCTTTTCTGTAAAAGCATAAGGGCGATAGGCTTGCCGACGATGTTGCTGCGTCCGATTATCACTGCATGCTTACCTTCAACGCTGATATTGGAATATTCAAGCATCTTCATCATGCCATAGGGTGTGCATGGCTGAAAGAGAGGTTTCCCTACAGCAAGCCTTCCGACATTGTATGGATGGAACCCGTCTACATCCTTTTCAGGAGATATGGCCTCAAGGACTAAATCCTCGTTTATTTGCTTAGGCAGAGGGAGCTGAACGAGAATGCCGTGGATCTTTTTGTCCTTGTTCAGTTTATCAATTAGTTTTAGAAGCTCATCCTGGCTTGCATCGACAGGAAGGACATGTTTCTCAGAGTAGAACCCCATCTCTAAACAGGCCTTCTCCTTGCTACCCACATAGACCTTTGAAGCAGGGTTATCGCCCACAAGGACAACAGCCAGGCCTGGGGTTACGCCCTTTTCCTTTATAAGTTTTTCAGTTGCTGCCTTTACCTCTGACCTTATCTTTTCAGAAATAGCCTTTCCATCAATAATAGTAGCCATAAAGACCTCCTGTAATTTGATTATGAGGCGAAAGTATACTTAAAAAATTATGGATTGTAAAGAATTTCAACGTGACCATCTTGACAGCCACAGAGTTCACAGAGTTCTCAGAGAAGGCTTTTTATTTCTATTGTCTCTGTGGTCTCTGTGTGCTCTGTGGCAAGTTTATTTGCATGTTTTTCTTATAATCCTTCAGTCTTTGAAGCACCTCATACCCGTTACCTTTGATAGATGCCAGTTCTACATTCGGCTTGATGAGTTTCCCATGGAAGTCAGAACCGGCGGTATAGAGGATGCCGTATCTTTCAGCCAGTCCCATAAAAAAGATGCTTTCTTCAGGCGTATGACGGGAGGAGTACACCTCAAGCCCTGCGAGACCTTCTTCTATCAAATGGTCTATGGCCTCTATCGGCGTATCTGAAGGATGTGCCAGGACAGGTATACCCCCGAAGGTCTTTACCTTCTTGATCCCGTTAATCGTATCACATGCCGTAAGGGGGATATATGCAGGCTTCCCTCCTCTAAGGTAATCGAGATAGAAGTTCAGGGAAGGGGAGTCAGACCTGTCCCCGTCTATGTAAGGTTGAAGCCTCAGGTCTCCAGCATTTTCCTTCCTGCTCAGGATGGCCTTAAGGAATGTGGCTCCGCTCGGTATCTGGCCTTTCGATATCCTTTCCACATCTTCAATGTCAAATACAAAACCAAGTTCTCTAAGCCTTTCAAACCTTTTGAATCCCTGCTCTATCTTTTCCTGGTTTATGTCACCCAGCCATTTCAGGAACTCAGGTTTTTTGTAATCCACATAATAAGCCAGGAGGTGCAGGTCGAGTTCCTCGAATACGGTGTTTATCTCTATACACGGTACAAATTCAATCCCGAACTCCTTGGAAAGCTCGAATCCTTCGTCCAGACTCGCCACCGTATTATGGTCAGCAAAGGCAATGGCCTCAAGCCCGATTTCTTTGGCCATCCCGAATATCTCCCTCGGTGTGTGCTGGCCGTCGGAGCTTGCTATAGTATGGATGTGGAGGTCAATCATTGGCTGGACAGATTACATGAAAAAAGGCATAGAGTCCAGAGAATTTAAAGGCCGGGAAATAGACATCGGAGGTAAAATCCTTGTAACTAAAACCTTTAGGTTTGACATCGGGTGTATGCGCTAATTCCTTTTTATCCTTGATACCAGGGAGCCTTCAAGCATTGAATGTCTATAGCTTTAAAAAATAGAACCATTTTCCCACTGGGGGTTGTCCCTGGGTTCAGCTTAGCAGATTTGAAAGTCAGAGCAAATTCTGAGCAAATTCTGGCAAGTTTGCTGCTTCTATGATAGCATTAAAAAATGACCCAACGATATGCCAAATCAATAATGACCGTGCTGTTCCTGTTGTTTGTTGTCCCCTTGACAGTTCTGCTATTCCTTGAGATCAAAGAAGTAAACAGGCGGATAGACTTTACCCGAAAAGAGCGGATGGGGGCCGAGGTCAACAGGTCTTTAAGAAGATTGATGGAGCATCTCCTGCATCACAGGGGGATGATGGTGGCATATCTTACAGGCGATGCCTCTTTCAAGACCGACATTGAGAATGAACATTCCTTAATAGTAACAGAGATTGAGGCCGTTGACTCATTAAGTAAGAGATACGGTACTTCATTAAAAATGGAGTACAAATGGGAAGATTTTAAGAAGGAATGGCAGAAATTAGAATTTTCAGAGCACACCTCCTCAATAGAAGAGAGCTTTGACACACACACAAAGATAATTGATAATACCATAGAGTTAATTTCCTATATTGGCGAGACATCCAATCTGATCCTCGACCCTCACATAACAACTTACTACCTGATGGATTCTATAACTATTCACCTCCCCATATTGATTGATAGCCTCGGCCAATCAAGGGTACTTGGTGTGATGGCAGCGATAAGTCGCAAGATTACTCCAGATAATAAAAGGCGGCTCACAGTCCTGACTGGGTCTATAATATACTCAATGGCAGAAACCGAAGTTAGGGTTAAAAAGGCCATCTTAAGCGAGCCGGACATTATGGTTCCATTGGAGGGCGCTGTTAATGAACTTGATACTAAGGTAAACAGTTTTCTTGGAATAATCGATAACAAGATCATTGATGCGCCGGAAATAAAAGTAAATGAAGGCGTCTATTATAGGGATGCTACAGATGCGCTAAACGCAGCCTTTAAACTATATGATGCGGTATACCCCTCTTTGGACAATCTCTTGCAGGCGCGCATATCCAGATATCAGACCGAAAAAATTATCTTCATTGCCGTCCCTTTGTCTATATTTACCATATTTCTTTATCTATTCATCGCATTCGCAAGAAATACGGTCACTCTTGGGGTTGCTAGAGACGATCTAAGACACCAGGTTGAATTTGAAAAACTCGTTGCTTCCATCTCAACCAGGTTTGTCAACACTTCGAATGGAAATACAGTGAGTCTGATGAGCGAGGCATTGCAAAAGATCGGTGAGTTTGTTCATGTTGATACGTGTTATGTATCCCTTTTCTCAAGCGACGGCCTTATGATAGATACTCTCTACGAATGGTGCTCTGAAGGGATCGAGCCTCAAAAAGACGTTTACACTCAACTACCCGTTGACAAGCTCCCGTGGGCAATAAGAAAGCTTAAGAATTTCGAAAGCCTCAATATCCCTAGTGTGGAAGATCTTCCTTCCGAGGCAAGCGCAGAAAAAGCCGTATGGCAGGCCACCGGCGTAAATTCCATACTCATCATTCCTCTGGGATACCACGGGACAGCCATCGGATTTCTGGGGTTTAATTCCATCAGGATTGAAAGGAAGTGGACGGAACAAGAGATCTCGCTTCTCAGGATAGTTGGAGAGTTTTTTGTGAGTATCTTTGAGCGCGAAAAGGCAGAAGCAGCCCTTGAACGCTTGTCCGTGACAGACCATTTGACCCAGATATTCAACAGGCTGAAATTCGAGAATGTCCTCGAAACTGAAATCCAGAGGGCCAGGAGGCATAGCAGGACGTTCTCGCTCATAATGTTCGATGTAGACCATTTCAAAAAGATAAATGACTCCTTTGGCCACGAGGTGGGAGACAATGTACTCAGGAAACTGACCCAAATTATCTCAGTACATATCAGGACAATTGATATGTTCGCCAGATGGGGAGGTGAGGAGTTTGTCATTCTGGTTCTGGAGACTCATGCTGAAGACGCAAAGAGCTTTGCTGAAAAGCTCAGAAGGGATATAGAATCGACCAGTTTTTACTCCAGTAGCCTCACATGCAGCTTCGGGGTTACAGAATACTGTAAAACTGACGACGCCTCGACCATCATAAAAAGGGTGGATGAGGCACTGTATGAAGCAAAGAGTAGTGGAAGAAACCTGGTTTGTGTTCAGTAAATGTTAATCGAGGGGGGAATAATAAGGGGGTGTGTGGGTTGGTGAAAAATCCAGCACACGAGGGATTGTCAATCTGAGCAAAGCTAAGAATCTCGGACCATTCTCAACTCAGTGTACAATAAGTAAGGTGACCCCGTAACTCGCTTGAATCATTCCTGAATAAGTTCCTTCAAATCTACATCCTATTGTGTTAATATCTCTCCCCTATGCATCACTCCGATTTCGTACACCTTCACTTACATACCCAATACTCACTCCTTGACGGGGCAAACCGCATCAATGACCTGATGGAGAAGGCCAGAGAGTTCAAGATGCCTGCCATTGCCATTACAGACCACGGGAACATGTTCGGGGCCATGGAGTTCTATGAATCTGCCGTTAAACACGGGATAAAGCCGATCATAGGCTGCGAGGTCTATGTTGCGCCAGGGAGCAGGTTCGAGAAGACTGGGATAAAGGGTGAGTCCGAGGAGGCCACTGCTTATCATATTGTCCTTCTTGTTAAGAACGAGACCGGGTATAAGAACCTGATGAAACTGGTGTCCGTTGGGTATATCGAAGGCTTTTACAGGAAACCCAGGATCGACAAGGAGCTTCTAAGGCAGCACAGCGAAGGGCTAATAGCCCTGTCGGCCTGCCTGAAGGGAGAGATACCTTATCACCTGACCAGGGGGAATAAGGAAAAGGCGTACCAGGTCGCAGAGGAGTACAAGTCCATATTCCCTGACAGGAGGTTCTTCCTGGAGATACAGGAGAACGGCATAAAGGAGCAGACCATAGCCAATAAGGCTCTGCTGGAGCTTTCAAAGGAGTTGGACATTCCTCTGGTTGCCACCAACGACTGCCATTACCTTAAAAAGGCAGATGCCAAGGCCCACGAGGTGCTTCTCTGCATCCAGACCGGGGCGACGATAAACGATCCCAAAAGGATGAGATTTTCAACGGACCAGTTCTACGTGAAGTCCCCCGAAGAGATGATAGAGGCATTTTCATACTGCCCTGACGCGATAAAGAATACCATAGAGATTGCGGAAAGGTGCAACCTGAAGCTGGAGTTCGGGAAGTACCACCTTCCTCATTATCACCTCCCGGAAGGGCATACAGATATGGACCTGTATTTTGAGGAGGAGGCCAGGAAAGGGCTGGAGGGCAGGTTTGCCGTCATGAACCTCTCTGATGACCAAAGGGAGGTTTACCGGAACAGGCTTGAATTCGAGATAGAGATGATAAAGAAGATGAGGTTTCCGGGGTATCTCCTTATAGTAGCGGACTTCATCAACCATGCAAAGGAGAGGGGTATCCCTGTCGGACCGGGAAGGGGCTCCGCTGCCGGAAGCCTTGTGGCTTATGCCATGAGGATCACGGACCTGGACCCGTTGCCTTACAACCTCCTCTTCGAGAGGTTCCTGAACCCTGAAAGGGTATCAATGCCCGATATAGACGTGGACTTCTGCATCGCCGGGAGGGATGAAGTCATCAAATACGTCAGGGATAAGTATGGAAGGGAGAACGTCTCCCAGATAATAACCTTCGGCACCATGAAGGCAAAGGCGGCAATCCGGGATGTCGGTCGGGGGATGGACGTACCTTACGGCGAGGTGGACAGGATCGCAAAGCTCGTTCCCAACACCCTCGGCATCACTATAAAAGACGCCCTGAAGCAGGAGCCAAGGCTCAATGAACTCTACAAGTCATCTCCACAGGTAAAGGATCTCTTGGATATCGCCCAGGCCCTTGAAGGTCTTACAAGGCATGCATCCAAGCACGCAGCAGGAGTTGTCATAGCCAACAGGCCTCTTGTAGAATATACCCCTCTCTATCTTGCCGATGATGAGGTGACCACCCAGTACGACATGAAATACATAGAGAAGCTGGGGCTCATAAAATTCGATTTCCTTGGGCTTCAGACCCTGACGCTTATAGAGGATGCACTAAAGCTTATAAAGGCTGTAAGGGGTGAGACGATTGACATGACCAAGCTTCCCCTAAACGATGAGGCCACATACAGGCTCCTCTCTTCAGGGGATACAACAGGGGTCTTCCAGCTTGAGAGCTCTGGAATGAAGGACCTCCTTGCAAGACTCAAACCCTCTACCTTTGAGGATATCATAGCCCTTATCGCCTTATACAGGCCCGGGCCGATGAATATGATCCCTGAGTTTATAGACCGTAAGCATGGGAGGGTTGAGATCAAGTATGAGATCCCTGAGCTTGAACCGATCCTCAAGGATACTTACGGCGTTATGGTCTACCAGGAACAGGTGATGCAGATAAGCCAGGCTGTGGCCGGGTACTCCCTTGGTGAAGCCGATATTCTCAGGCGCGCCATGGGTAAGAAGAAGGCCGATGAGATGGCCAAGCAGAAGGAGCGGTTCCTGGAAGGTGCAAGGCACAAGAAGGTCAATCCCAAAAAGGCAGAGAAGATCTTTGACCTTATGGCCAAGTTTGCCGAATACGGGTTCAACAAGTCCCACAGCGCCGCATATGCCCTGATCGCCTATAACACTGCGTATCTGAAGGCCCATTATCCTGTGGAGTTCACGGCTGCCCTCCTGACCTGCGAGGTCAGCAACACGGACAAGATAATAAAGTACATTGGCGAATGCCGAGATCATAATATTACTGTACTTCCTCCGGATGTAAATGATAGCCAGAGGGACTTCTCCGTCATAGACGGCAAGATCAGGTTCGGTCTTGCGGCAGTGAAGGGAGTTGGCGCTGCTGCCGTAGACATTGTGATAGAAGAGAGGGAGAAGGGAGGCGGTTTTGCAGCCCTCCTTGATTTCTGCGAGAGGGTTGACCTGAGGAAGGTCAACAGGAAGGTCATGGAGGGTCTTATTAAATGCGGGGCCTTTGATTCCACTGGAGCCGCCAGGGCCCAGATGATGGAGGGGCTCGACAGGGCCATGGAGGTCGGGCAGTCGTTGCGGAAGGACACAAATGCCGGGCAGATGGGGCTGTTCGGCGGTGCGGCATTGAAGAGCACGACAGACTTTAACCTTCCTGATATCCCTGAATGGCCTGAAAATATCCTCCTTGCCAACGAGAAGGAGGCCCTCGGCTTCTTTATAACCGGTCATCCCCTGGCAAGATTCAGTGATGACATAAAGAAACTTGCCAATGCCTCAACAGTGACCCTTTCGGAGATGGCTGACAGGTCGGAGGTCAGGGTGGCAGGGATAGTTGCGGCATCAAAGGAGATAAACACCAAAAAGGGCGATAGGATGGCGTTTATTACCTTGGAAGACCTGGACGGGTTCGTGGAGGTCATTGTACTGCCGGAGATATTCAAAAAGTCCTCCCACCTCTTCTTTGGGGACGAGCCGATACTTGTGAAGGGAAACCTTGACCTTGGAGAGGATGGGAAGGATGAAAACGGTGAGGATGAAGGGAACGGGAACAAGACTCCGAAGAAGGGAGCAAAGATCGTTGCCTCTGAGATAATGTCCCTTACACAGGCAAAGGAGAAGACAGTTAAGGCTGTACACTTCAAAATAAATGCCCTTGGCTTGACAAAAGATCACCTGGTAAAACTTAAGAAATTACTTGAAGGGTATAATGGTAACTGTCCGTCATTCCTGCATATTTCTATTCCAAATACAGGTGAGACTGTAATCGCCCTGCACGACGGTGTTTCGCCAACTCCTGCCCTTGAAGAAGGGGTGGAGAAACTGTTTGGGTACAAGGCAATGGTGGTTGAGTAAGGATTTAACCACCCCTTTAATTCCCCTCCTTAATAAGGAGGGGAGCACGAAGTGCGGGGTGGTAGAATCGGGACTGTCCCCGGCAAGGGAGTAATAAACAATGGAAAATAAAAACATCAAGCTCATAGGCATCATCCAGTGCGACTTCGCAAAGGAGCGATGCAGCGGGTTCGCCTGCGTCAACTCTTTTCATGATAGGATTGATGCATTTACCGGCTATTCAAACGAAGATAAGATAATGGTCGTCCCTTTCAACTGCGGCGGATGCCCCGGCAGAAGGATCGGGAGGGTCACTGAAAACCTTATAAAGAGGGCAAAGAAGAAGGCGAACATAGAGAAGGACGAGATAGTGATACACCTCTCATCCTGCATGGTCACAGACAGCGCCCATTACCCGCCATGCCCGCATCTTGACTATATCGAAAAGATACTTAGTCGGAAAGGTGTTAAGGTGAAGAAAGGGAGCTATAAGAGCAAGACTGCCCAGAGGAGGAGGGAAGAGGGAATTTATGAGGCGTTTGAGTGGGAATAAGGTAAATTGACATCAGATTTTGAATGATGTAAGGTGTAACTCAGGAGGTGACCTTATGGAACGTGCAAAACATAGAACACAGGTGTCGCTTGAAGATTGGCAGTATCAAGTGTTGCTTGAGACATCCAGAAAAACGAAGAAGAGTCTTTCCAGTATTGTCAGAGAGCTTGTGACCGAAAAGTTTTCCAGGCAGACCGCAATCACGAAAAGTGACCCGATAATGAAGATAATTGGGATCGGGGCCGGAGACGGTTCCCCTGTTGCAAGAGAGCATGACAAATACCTCTATGCAAAACTGCACCAGCTTTGCAGTAATGGAGCGATTAAAGATTGAGACTGCCTTTTCTTTTGATAGTTATTTTGAATCTATGAAGCTTCAAGTCATGCCGCGCTGATAATAAAACATAAGGAGTTCGCAGGGTGCGTCCCACGCACCCTGCGAGACTGCCGGGATTGTGGCATAAAGGGGAGCAGGATTGGTTGAGGAGGCAGGGGATTGAGTGGTGATGAGGGGAGATGATAACTCAGGAACAGATAAATCAGGCAATTACGGCTATTGTCAACGGTTATAAGCCGGAAAAGATCATCTTGTTCGGTTCTTACGCCTACGGGGAGCCGACAAAGGATAGTGACGTTGATTTACTGGTGATCAAAGATGATGAATTGCCTATAATCAAGAGGAATCGCGTGGCAAGAAGTTATCTGAGGGACTTTACATTCCCGGTTGATGTTATCGTAAAGACAAGAAAAGAGTTTGAGACCCTCAAAGATGTTGTTGGAACAATAGTTTATACGGCCAACAAATATGGCAGGATAGTATATGGATAAAGGGAAGACCATACAGGATTTGGTTCATCAATGGATTCATATAGCAGAAAGGGATTTGCTGACTGCTAAACAGGGCCTGGAGGCTGAAACCGTCGTTACAGAAACTGTGAGTTTTCATTGCCAGCAGGCGGTAGAGAAGTATTTAAAGGCTTTTTTAGTTAAACACCAGATTGAGTTTTCAAAGACGCACAGCATAATGATGCTTCTAAACCTTTGTTCTAAGGTGGATAAGTCGTTTAAAGAGGACTTATCAGAGGCCGATGTCCTGACAGATTATGCAGTTGAGATTCGGTATCCTGATGAGTGGTATGAACCCACGATAGAAGAGTCAAAGCAGGCGTATGAGATAGCGGTGAAAGTTAAAGGGTTTGTTCTTGATAAACTTAAGGCATAGTTTTGTAGGGTGCGTCCCACGCACCATCAACATCAGTTGCGCAGGAAATGCCCGGTGTATCAGAGGGAAATAGAGTAAGAAGGTTAATTTATGAAGGCAAATCAGGCCACGGCAGAGGTTTTCTTTACGGCATTCAAGGTGCTTGACAGTAGCGTGCGAGAGGCTTTTTTGAAAAAATATTAAAAAACCGCCGGATCAGGGAAGACCTTATGGATGCTGCATTGATTGATGAGGCAAAGAAGGTAAAGGGTAAACCTGTCTCTGCCAAAGATTATTTCACAAAACGGCGTAAAACCGGGGATACAGCTTGAATCAATACGATGTGCAGATAATGCCGAAAGCCCAGAAAGACCTTGACTGTTTTTCTGACCGGCTTTTAACGAGGCTTGAGGATGCGATTCTTGGCCTATACGCCACGGAACTCTAAAAAGCTCAGCGGCGGCGGCTCGAAATGGCGCATCAGAGTGGGTGATTACAAGATACTCTACGAGCTTGATGATGCACAAAGGATTGTCAAGGTTTACCGTGTTGCCCATCGCAGAGAAGTATACAGATAAGCCTCTTATTTTGTCATTCCCGAAGTGTTCAAGCGGGAATCTAAGGGCGGTTATGCCAAAGATAAACGAAGCCACTGACACAGATTTAAAGGTTATCAAAGAGTAAGCGAGGCGCGGCTGGAAGCGGGGAAAGGGAAATAAATCTACCCTTTTTATTCCTTTTTATTCATATCATAAGGACGGGCGAAAAGAAGTTGCATTGCGAACGACTAAAATATAGACTATATTTTAGTCAATCTGCGGGAGGGGAAGATGAAACTTAGCGAAGATATTAAACCAATAAGTTATTTTAAGGCGCATGCGTCGGAGGTCATTAGAGATATTGTCGAAGGCCACAAGACTATGGTAATCACGCAAAACGGTGAGGCGAAAGTGATCTTGCAGGACATAAACGAATATGAAAAGATGCAGGAGTCCCTTGCATTGTTGAAAATCCTGGCAATGAGCAGGAAAAATCTTGAAGATGGGAAAATCAAGCCTTTCAAAGAGGCTTTCAGGGATGTGAGGAAAAGAGCCGCGGGACTTCGTGAGAAATGAGATTCACTGTCCATCTGATTGAAGATGCAGAAAAAGACCTCCTCGATATCTATCAATATATTGCAATGAACGATTCAGTGGAACAGGCCGACACGCTGCTTGACCATATTGAAGAAGCTGTTCAAAGGCTCGAAACCTTTCCTTTGCGCGGCCATATTCCGCCGGAGTTGGAACGGATAGGCGTTTTTGATTTCAAGGAGATCCATTACAAGCCATTCAGAATAATCTACGAGATTCGCAAATCAGAGGTCTTTGTCCATTGTGTTCTTGACGGAAGGCGCGACCTGCAAGAACTTTTGCAGAAAAGGGTGTTGAGATAAGGGAAGGGATGAGGGGATTTGGAGGTGTTTGAGTGGGAGTAAAGAAGTAGAGAGGGGTAAGGATGTTTTACGAGGAATTATTTGAAAAACTGAATAGCAGTAATGTTGATTACGTTGTTGTGGGGGGAGTCGCCCTCGTCCTTCATGGAGTCGTCCGGCTGACGGCAGACCTTGACCTTATGGTCCATCTGGAAGAGGAGAATCTCAGCAAGTTCGTTAATGTCATGAACGAGCTTGGATACAGGCCAAAGGTGCCTATAAAAGCAGAAGACTTTATCAGTGCTAAGAATAGGGCAACCTGGATCAGCGAAAAGAATATGAAGGTCTTCAGTTTTTTCCATCCTCAGATGCCGATCAATCTGGTTGACGTGTTTGTTGAAGAACCAGTGGACTACGGCCTGATAATGTCTGATGCAGTCGAAATAATGTCCGGCAACGTTCCCATACCTGTTGTCTCTGTAAAAAATCTCATTAGACTTAAGGAGATTTCCGGCAGACCCCAGGATCTTGCCGACATTGCGGCGCTGAAGGAGATTGAAAAAAGTGGGCGATGATAGCAAGGAACATATAGACATCGTGTATACCTTCACCAAGGAGAAGCTGGAGGAGTTCAAGGATATGTCGGTCAGACAGCGGCTCCAGTGGCTTGAAGAGGCAAACCTTTTCATCAACAAGACTATAGGTTTCAAAAAAAGGGCGATTACTGATGCGAGGTTTGAGGGGCTGGAGTGAGGGAGATTTGAAATTGTCATTTCCGCAATCCATTATTCCCTCGCCCCAAAAGGGGGGAGAGGGTCAGGGTGAGGGGCCAACTGGCACGTTCCCCCTCTTAAGGTAAGAGTACCCAAGGGCATAAAGGAATTAAAGGGCGTTATGAAAAATCAGTTCGGTAAAGAGGGGGGCGGAAAAAGGTCCCCCGAATTTCCAAATGGGGTATTGCGCACGCTATGCGCTATTATTTAAGACGTTACATATAGTTCGTAGTCCTCGGAAGAAGCGGAGAATTCCCTAAAGGGATATACAAGAAAAAGCTATGACGAATATTCATGATTGGAATGATATCTCAGAGAAATACCAACATAGTATTTTACTAGGCAATGGAGCCAGCATTGCTATAGATGGCTGTTTTTCGTATAAGTCGCTTCTGAAGACTTCAAAAGATATAAAGTTAATCAGCACAAACATAGATATGATTTTCAAATATCTGGAAACAGAGGATTTTGAATATGTTTTAAGTCTACTTTGGCATACATATCACATTAATACAGCTTTGCAGATAAAAGAATCGGTTTCTTATCATACGTATCAAGAATTGCGTAACGCCTTAATAGGCACTGTTAGACACAATCACACTACAGTTGAAGCAGTAAGACCATTTATTAAGTCTATATATAATTTTCTAAAAAGGTTTTCAGTGATAGTAAGTTTAAATTATGACTTGATAATTTATTGGTCTATCTTGGAAGGGAATAATGAACTTGGCAACTGGTTTAAGGACTGCTTTGTAAGTGGATCGTTTCCCGATAACTGGTCAGGCTTTTCAAAACCCTATAATGCAAAAGGGGCTTCACTGCTTTTCTATCCTCATGGAAATCTTGTTTTATCTACTGATATTTACGGGAATGAAACCAAGATAAATGTTACAGACGGGATTAACCTCTTGAACAAGATATTGAAGCAATGGGAATCTGGGACTACCATTCCATTATTTGTAAGTGAAGGATTATCGGAACAGAAATTAAAGGCTATTAAGAGAAGTCACTATTTAAGCACATTATATGATTCTGTTTTGCCGGCAGTGGGGCCAACATTGGTGATTTATGGCTGGTCCATGGAAGAGATGGATTTTCATATACTGAAACAATTAGCGAAAGCACGTCTAACAGATATTGCTGTATCTGTTTATACAGATCGGCCACAAGTGGAGATTTACAAAGACATCAATCGGATGGAGCAGCAATTAAATCGTGCTGGGATTAAAGCAGACATTGATTTTTTTGATTCATGCAGCGAAAATTGCTGGATAAAAACAATTGTAAGTTAGGGACTTAGAACATTCAAACATACCGCTTAACAACCCATCCCCCTCTCAATATAGGGGGAGAAGTAAACCTCCCTCCCTTTCAAGGGGAGGGTTAGGGTGGGGATGGGTTTGACCTATCAAAAACGGTATTTTAGTATTTACCAAAGTCCCTTAGAGAAGGAAACGACGAATTAGGTAATGTAACCCGGTGACTTGATACTGAATTGTCTGAGATGGGAGCCTCTTGCAAAAGTCCGAAATTACCCTTCGGCAAGCTCAGGGTGAACGGTGGTCGGGTTGGAATCATTGACTTTTTCCCGTTCGTGGTGAGCCTGTCGAACCACAAAAAGACTTTTGCAAGAGGTTCATAAGAGACAAATTTAATAAAGCATAATTAATATTCCTTGATCTCTGGCCTTCGGGGGAGATAGGGCATACGATACATAGGCATCCTGATGCCATAGCACAGCCAATAGTAGCTGCAAGTGCAACCTTGCAGGTGGCCAAAGGCATTAAACTCAATTCGGAGGTGCATATGAACATACAGGAGAACAAAAACATGATGAACAAAACAGTATCTAAGATCAAAGCTTTGCTTATTACTGTGCTGTGCATCAGTTGCTTGTCGTCTGCCCCGTTGACCAGAGACCAAGGAAACCTGGAATTTTGAGGACATGACACTGAATTGCTGAATTGCCAGATATGGGAAAGGGAACAATAGGCTCTGCGGAATAACCAGTCGTTGCATATTTGTCAGTATTTAAAGGCCTGCGTCTCTTGCGGCAGGCGGCGGAAAGGCGGTTGTGAAGGGGAAGGGGATGAACATTACCACTTTCAAGGGATATGAAGAGTTCCTGCGCGACCTGAAGGCGCGAATCCGCCAGGCCCAAGTGCGGGCCGCTTTGGCGGTCAACAGCGAACTGGTTTTGCTCTACTGGCAGATTGGCCGTGACATCCTGACCCGACAGGAACAGGAAGGCTGGGGAGCAAAGGTTGTCGAGCGCCTGGCAACAGACCTTCGACGGGAGTTCCCGGATATGAAAGGGTTTTCGAGGGCGAATCTCATGTATATGCGAAGCTTTGCCGAAGCATGGGATACAGAGCAAATTGTCCAACAGCTCGTTGGACAAATACCGTGGGGGCAAAATATCACCATTATTACCAAGCTCAAATCCAGAAAAGAACGGGAATGGTATGCCCGGAAGGCCATCGAACATGGCTGGAGTCGTAACGTCCTGGTTCATCAGTAAGTAGGATGGGTGAAGTGAAACGCAACCCATCGTTATAATGTAGGTTTTGTGTGATGGGTTTCACCCATCCTACGGTATCTGGCAGCAGATAGAGGAGGAATATAATGTCACAAGAAAAAGTCAGAGATAGAATTTCCGAGATATTTGAGAATAAAGAAAAAATCACTCAAGCATTGCCAGATGGCGTCCATGAAGCCCTCTTACGGCACAAACAGGCCGGAAACCCTGTTGCTGTCTGGCGTGACGGAAAGACAGTCTGGTTAAAGCCCGAAGATATAGTTCAAGATAAATAGCCCCATGAAAAGAAGCTGATAATGATAATGAGGCTCTTGCAAAGCTCTTCGAATACCCTTCGACAAGCTCAGGGTGAACGGTGGTTCAGTTGAATTTATTGATTTTTCCCGTTCGTGGTGAGCCTGTCGAACCACAAATTAGACTTTTGCAAGAACCTCATAATATTAGAACAAAAGGAGAATCGTAAATGATCGAGCGTTATACAAGGCCGGAGATGGCGGCGATATGGACAGTGGAGAAGAGGTACCAGACATGGTTAAAGGTGGAGATACTGGCCACTGAGGCTTGGGCGGAGCTTGGGGAGGTGCCGAGGGAGGCGATTGAGGTCATTAAGAAGAAGGCCTGCTTCGATCCCAAGAAGATTGATGAGATTGAGAAGGTGGTGAAGCATGACGTGATAGCGTTTCTCACATCCGTCAACGAGAGCATAGGGCCTGAATCGCGGTTCCTGCATAAGGGGATGACATCCTCGGACCTTATTGACACATCATTTGCAGTCCTGCTAAAAGAGGCGTCGGAGATAATCATATCCGACATAAAGAGGTGCATGGAGGTCTTGAAGAGGAGGGCGATGGAGCACAAGATGACCCCTGCTATGGGGCGTTCCCACGGCATTCATGCCGAGCCTGTGACCTTCGGCCTGAAGATGGCCTTGATGTATGAAGAGATGAAAAGAAACCTTGCGAGGATGGAGAGGGCGAAGGATGTGATATCCTGCGGGGCCATATCCGGGGCTGTCGGGACATTCGCCAATATCCCTCCGTTCGTGGAAGAGTATGTTTGTAAGCACCTGGGGCTGACGCCTGAGCCTGTATCAACCCAAGTGGTCCAGAGGGACAGGCACGCCGAGTTCTTTACAACCCTTGCCTTGATAGCATCGTCCATAGAGAATTTCTCCGTTGAACTGAGGCACCTTCAGAGGACAGAGGTGTTGGAGGCTGAAGAATATTTCTCTCCCGGACAGAAGGGGTCCTCAGCCATGCCTCACAAGAGGAACCCCATATCAGCCGAGAATCTGACAGGTCTTGCAAGGCTGGTTAGGTCCAACTCCTTTGCTGCCATGGAGAATGTGGCGCTGTGGCATGAGAGGGATATAAGCCACTCATCCGTAGAGAGGGTCATAGGCCCCGACAGCACCATCATGATGAACTATATGCTCAACCGATTTGCGGACCTGATGGACAGGCTCATCGTCTACCCTGAAAACATGATGAAGAACATTAACCAACTCCACGGCCTTATCCATTCACAGAGGGTATTGCTTGCCTTGACGGTAAAGGGGGCAAGCAGGGAGGAGGCCTACAACCTGGTTCAGAGGAACGCCATGAGGGTATGGGCTGAGGGGAAGGATTTCAAGGAACTCCTCCTTTCAGACCAAGATGTGACAAGGTACCTTGACAAAAAAGAGATTGAAAATTCGTTCGATTTAAACTATCATCTTAAGAACGTAGACTACATATTCAATAGGGTTTTTAAATAAAGATGCAAATACCCCTCTGGCTTAGCGAAACTTTGGTCTCCTTTGGCATCCTCGCTATTTCGTGGGTAGCCGGCAAGATAACCCTTTATATACTTACCCATTGGGCTCCCAAGTTTACCAAGTTTACAGCCAGCGACCTGGATGACCGTATTATCGAGGCAGTAAAGAAGCCGATCTCTTTCATAATTGTTCTTATAGGCTTGTATATAGCCATCGCCAGACTTCCTCTTTCTCCAAAGGTCAAGTCAATAGCAGACGGGATAGTCTTTGTCTTTGGAGTAATTATTGTCATAACCCTGGCGCTGAAGGTTGCTGATACCATCATAGAGTGGTATGCCAGTGAGATTGCTGCAAAGACCGAATCAACTGTTGATGATCAGCTCATCCCGCTGGTAGAAAAGATTATAAATATTTTTATCTTTGTGATGGGACTCATAACGGTGCTCAGGCATTTTGGGTATGACGTCCTTTCCCTTCTAACGGCTCTGGGAGTCGGCTCTCTGGCCATAGGTCTTGCCGCAAAGGAAACCCTGACCAATATGCTGTCTGGATTCACTATCATGGTGGACAGGCCTTTCGGGATAGGAGACAGGATTGAGCTTACGGGCGGGCAGATCGGAGATGTCCTTGATATAGGACTAAGGAGTACAAAGATAATGACCCCTGAGCAGAACGTCCTGGTGGTGCCCAACGCGGAACTGGTAAACACAAAGGTCGTAAATCTCAGCTTTCCAAGTCCAAAGATAAAGAACATGATATCTGTCGGTGTTGCCTATGGTAGCGATGTAGAGAAGGCCAAACAGATCATGAAGGAAAGCGCTCTTTCGGTTTCTTCTATAGTAAAGGAGCCTGCCCCCGATGTCTTTTTAACCAAGTTTGGCGATTTTTCCCTTGAACTGCTGTTGATTTATACCACTGAAAAGTTTGGAGACAAGGTCCCGAGTCAGGATGCTATTAACATGTTAATATTAAAGAGGTTTCAGGAAAATGGGATAGAGATACCGTTTCCGACAAGAGTCGTATATTCAAAGTAAAATTATTTTACCGCAGAGAGCGCAGAGAAAAACATTTTCGACACAGATTGACACAGAAGAACTATGATTTACACAGATTTTCAAAAAAGCATCAGTGAAGATCACATTGAATCGGTATTAATCAGTGTCAAATGAGAGGAGTTCTATTATGATTGCAAAGGTTTATGTTACGCTTAAAAAAGGGGTCTTGGACCCGCAGGGGAAAGCAGTTCAGCACTCCCTGGAGTCGATCGGTTATAAAGAGGCGGAGGATGTAAGGATAGGGAAGTTTATAGAGATTAAGCTTGCCGATATCCCTAAGCCTGATGCAGAGAAGAAGGTCAAAGAGATGTGCGAGAAGCTCCTTGCAAATACGGTGATTGAGAATTACAGGTTTGAAATATTGTAAGGGCGGCCCTATGTGGCCGTCCCAATTAGGGCAACCACACAGGGTTGCCCCTACAAAAAGGTGAAATATGAAATTCGGAATAGTTGTATTTCCTGGTTCAAACTGCGACCATGACTGCTATCATGTCGTAAAAAATGTTCTTGGGCAGGAGGCAGAGTATATCTGGCATAAGGAGACCCAAATAAACGGGTTTGACTGCCTTATACTTCCCGGAGGGTTTTCCTATGGCGATTACCTGAGGACAGGGGCAATAGCCATGTTCTCTCCTGTTATGAAAGAAGTGAAGGAGTTTGCGGATGAAGGCGGACTTGTCATAGGGATATGCAACGGCTTTCAGATACTGGTTGAGGCAGGGCTTCTTCCAGGCGTATTGATGAGAAACAAAGATTTAAAGTTCATCTGCGAAAACAGGTATATTCGTGTGGAAAGCAATGATTTTCCATTTACAAGGCTTTATAAGAAAGGGGAGGTTGTAAGGATGCCTATCGCCCATGCGGACGGGAACTATTTTGCAGATGATGAGACATTAAAAAGGATTCAGGATAATGGCCAGATAATCTTCCGCTACTGCGATGCGGATGGAAATATTACAGAGAATGCAAATCCCAACGGCTCCCTCCTGAATATTGCCGGGATCTGCAATGAAAAAAGGAACGTCCTTGGCATTATGCCGCACCCGGAGAGGTGTGCGGAGGACATACTCGGGAATGTTGACGGGAAGAGGTTTTTTGAATCAGTGTTAAGTTCCTTTTAGCCACAGAGGGCACAGAGAAAGCTCATTAAACATGTCATTCTGAGCGAAGCGAAGAATCTTAGACCCTTCGCTTCACTCAGGGTGACAATAAAACTCTGCGTCTCGCTTAGAAGCGTCTACTTTTGGCTGCGCCTCTGCGGTAAATTTTACGATTTCAGGAGAAAGATATGGCTTTATGCCCGTTTATGAAATGCGAGTGCACCACTGAATGTGAACTTTTTTCAAAGGATTCCAAGAAATGCACCTTTATTGCCATGAATGATGAGCTTTACGGTCTTCTGACAGAGATCAAGTTCGCTATAGACTCTATGGAAACGGCTGTGGAAGACCTTAAGGTTGCTGTGGACGAGATTTCGGAGAAGATGGGATGACAGACACAAAAATTACAAAAGAAGTTGTTGCATCCCACGGCCTCAGTGTGGAGGAATACCAGAAGGTTCTTGAGATCCTTGGCCGCGAACCAAATCTGGTTGAACTTGGGATATTCTCTGTCATGTGGAGTGAGCATTGCTCTTATAAATCCTCCAAGGTTTACCTGAAGAACTTCCCTACGACTGCGCAGTGGGTCATTCAGGGGCCGGGAGAAAATGCCGGAGTCATATATATAGGTGAAGGCATTGGAGTGGTCTTCAAAATGGAGTCTCACAACCATCCATCCTTTATAGAGCCTTATCAGGGTGCTGCTACTGGAGTTGGAGGCATCCTGAGAGATATCTTCACCATGGGTGCAAGACCTGTTGCAAATCTTAACTCCCTGAGATTTGGTAGTCTTGAAGAGCCGAAGCAGAGGTATCTATTGAATGGTGTTGTGGCCGGTATCGCAGGATACGGAAACTGCATGGGGATTCCGACAGTGGGAGGAGAGGTCTATTTTAATGATTGCTATAAAGGGAATATCCTTGTCAATGCCATGACGGTCGGCCTTGTGAGGGTAGACAAGATATTCAAGGGGAACGCCTCCGGTATAGGAAACCCTGTGGTTTATGTGGGGTCCAAGACAGGTAGGGATGGTATCCACGGGGCGACAATGGCGTCTGCCGAGTTCGGCGAGGGGTCGGAAGAAAAGAGACCTACAGTGCAGGTTGGAGACCCGTTTACGGAGAAGCTCCTCCTTGAGGCCTGCCTCGAAGTCTTCAAGACCGACTATGTGGTTGGTATCCAGGACATGGGGGCAGCAGGACTTACTTCTTCGTCTTTTGAGATGGCCTCCAGGGCAGGGACAGGCATAGAGATGGTCCTTGACGATGTTCCTATGAGGGAAGAGGGGATGACCCCATATGAGATAATGCTTTCCGAGTCCCAGGAGCGCATGCTCCTGGTTGCAAGGGAAGGGACTGAAGAGAAGATTGTTGAGATATTTAAGAAATGGGACCTGGATGCAGTTGTAGTTGGAAGGGTAACTGACGACGGATTCATGCGCATCAAGATGCATGGACAGACCGTCGCAGAGCTTCCTGTGAAACCTCTCGCAGACGGAGCCCCCTTATACAATAGGCCTGTAAAGAGACCGGAGTATCAAACCGAGCTACAGACCCTTGATCTGAAAACAATCAAAGAGCCTGTAGATTATAACGATGTCCTGCTGAAACTGCTGGACTCTCCGACTATTGCAAGCAAGAGATGGATTTACAGGCAGTATGACCATATGGTAAGGACCAACACTGTTGTTCTGCCTGGCTCTGATGCAGCAGTCATAAGGGTGAAGGGGACAACTAAGGGCCTGGCAATGACCACCGACTGCAATTCCCGTTACTGTTATCTGGACCCGTACACAGGGGGGATGATTGCAGTTGCCGAGGCTGCGAGGAACATTGTCTGTTCCGGCGGTAAGCCCATGGCCGTTACGGACTGTCTGAACTTCGGCAATCCAGAAAAGCCTGAAATCATGTGGCAGTTCCAGCAAGCCACCCTTGGCCTGAGCAAGGCCTGCAGTACGCTTGATACACCTGTTATCGGCGGAAACGTCAGTCTTTACAACGAGACCCAGGGGGTTGCCATACATCCGACACCGACAGTCGGAATGGTCGGCCTACTGGATGATGTCGCTCATCACTGTACCTCTTGGTTCAAGAACGATGGGGATGTGATAATCCTCCTGGGGCTGAACAGGGAGGAGATAGGAGGAAGCGAGTACCTGAAGGTGATCCACGCCCTTGAAAAGGGGATGCCGCCATCTCTGGATTTGACTCTTGAAAAGGCGGTGCAGGATTCATGTCTCGAAGGCATTCAGAAGGGGCTTATAAAATCGGCCCATGACTGTTCTGAGGGAGGCCTTGCCGTATCTTTGGCCGAGTGCTGTTTTACGGCAGAAGGGCACAGGATAGGGGCAAGGATCGAGCTGCCTGTGGATATAAGAAAGGATGCCCTCCTCTTCGGTGAATCTCAGTCTAGGATTGTCGTTACGGTTTCTGAAACGGATTTGCAGGAGTTTAAAGGGATAGCTGAGAATTGTAAGGCTCCAGTGACGGTCATAGGAAGGGTAGGGGGAGAAAGGCTTTCTATAAATGATCTTATAGAGCTGCCGGTTCAGGAGATGGAAAAGGCCTGGAGCGAAGCGATACCGAGGAGATTAGGGGTGTAAACCGTAGGGGCAAGTTTAAAACCTGCCCCTATATAATATAAGGGGTAAAATGTTTGATAAATTCAAAGACGAATGCGGGATATTCGGCATATACGGTCATCCGGAGGCGGCAAACCTCACTTATCTTGGGCTCTATGCATTGCAGCACAGAGGACAGGAAGGCGCCGGGATAGTTTCTTCCGACGGTAGTAAATTACACAGCCATAAGGAAATGGGACTTGTGGCTGACATCTTTAGTGAGGATGTCTTAAAAAGGCTTCCCGGCAACAACGCCATAGGGCATGTTAGATATTCCACCGCCGGAGAGAGCCATCTAAAAAATGTCCAGCCTATCGTTGTTGATTATGCCAGGGGGCCTCTGGCCGTTGCCCATAACGGGAACCTGGTCAATGCCGCTATTCTCAGGGATGAATTGGAGGCCCATGGGTCAATATTCCAGTCGACTACCGATACGGAGGTAATCGTCCACCTGATTGCAACCTCTAAGGAGGGGGCATTATTTGAAAGGCTTGTAAGTGCATTGGAACAGGTGAGAGGGGCCTATTCCCTACTCTTCCTTACAGAGACCTCCATGGTGGCGGTGAGAGACCCGAACGGGTTCAGGCCACTCTGTCTCGGCAGGATGAAGGATTCTTATGTGGTGGCCTCTGAGACCTGTGCCCTTGACCTGGTAGAGGCGGAATATGTCAGGGATATTGAACCCGGTGAGATTTTGGTTATAGATGAGAAAGGTCTGCACTCATACAAACCATTTCCGGAGGTCAAGCCTTCACCCTGTATCTTTGAATTTATATACTTTGCCAGGCCTGACAGTAACGTCTTCGGAAGTAACGTCTATGAGGTGAGGAAGGGATTCGGGAAACAGCTCGCGAGGGAACATCCTGTTGAGGCGGACATGGTCATTCCCGTGCCTGACTCAGGAGTTCCTGCGGCCATAGGATATGCCGAAGAGGCCGGTCTTCCTTTTGAGACGGGGCTTATCAGGAACCATTACATAGGACGTACCTTCATAGAGCCGAGACAGTCTATTCGCCACTTCGGAGTAAAGATAAAATTGAATGCGGTCCGGGGGGCCTTTTCCGGTAAAAGGGTTGTCGTTGTGGATGATTCTATCGTGAGGGGAACGACGGCCAGGAAGATAATAAAGATGATAAAGGCTGCCGGGGCCAAAGAGATCCATTTCCGCATCTCTTCCCCTCCTACTATGTTCCCGTGCTTTTACGGCGTAGATACGCCATCGAGGCAGGAGCTGATTGCCTCAACTCATACAGTTGAAGAAACAAATAAGTATATTACATCCGACACCCTCGGTTATCTGAGCACAGAAGGGATGCTTTCTGTAGCAAAAGGTGATTACTTTTGCGACGCATGTTTCAGCGGGCGTTATCCAGTGGAATTCCCATGGATGGGGCAGGGTCAGTTAAGGCTGTTTGAAAAATAAATATTTGTAGGGGCAATCCCTGCCCCTACAGTAACCGGAGGTTTAATTTCCATTATGGATGATAAAGCCAGGCTTTTAGAGATACTCAGGGATAAATCATACCAGAAGAAAAAGGTCACCCTTGCATCAGGCAGGGAGAGCGACTTTTATATAGACTGCCGGCAGACCGCGCTTAATGCGGAGGGTGCCTGTTTGATAGGCAGGCTCATGTATGGTATGCTTAAGCAAGGCAAACAGGTAGAAGGCGTTGGCGGGCCTACCTTAGGGGCCGACCCTATTGTTACAGCCATATCCATGACGAGTTACATGGAGGGCAATCCTGTTCCCGCGTTTATAGTGAGGAAAGAGCCTAAAGGTCATGGCACAGGCCAGTGGATAGAGGGTAGAAAGAACCTGGGAGAAGGGGCCAATGTAGCTGTTGTAGAGGATGTGGTGACAACCGGCGGTTCCATGATCAAGGCCATTGAAAGGGTCAAAGCAGAGGGGTTCAACGTTGTCAGGGTCCTGGCCCTCGTTGACAGGGAGGAAGGTGGAATGGAGGCTGTCAAAGAGGCAGGTTACGATCTGGAAGTGTTGTTTACAAAGAGAGATGTTGAAGGGAAATGATGAAAACAGTGGTCGGTGGTCAGTGGTCAGTGGTCAGTGCTCGGTATCAGACGTTTCACGTCTCACGTCTCACGTCTTACGTTATTTGTTGCCTCCTTTTAACCTCCTGCGCTACCCAAAAGGTGACAAAGCCTACTGAGAATGGATACGGGTCTGTCCTTAAAAAATGGACAAGGGAAGGTAAAGTTTATAGTAATTTTGAAACGAAATTGCTTATTAACGCGACCTTTAAGACCGAAGAGTTCAGGGAGTCTTATGTCAGAGAATATTCAACAGTTTACATGCTTGACACAGAGAAGGTGAAAAAACTTGCTGAGGATGAGATAGAGGCCCCAAGGGGATATCATGAGTTCTTTATTTCAATTCATACCCCGATTCAGGAATGGAGTGATTTGGAAAGAAAAGAGCCTATATGGGCCCTTTACCTTGTAAATGAAATGGGTGAAAGGGTATCTCCCCTGGAGATAAAAAAACTCAAGGGGAAAGGGCCGAACATCACTCGGTTTTTTCCGTATTTCGATGATTGGAGCGTTGGGTATTCTGTGAAATTCCCCTTGAATTTGCTTGATCAGAGGCAGCTGATAACAAATGAGACTAAATCTGTAAAGTTTGTGATGACCGGCCCTCCAGGCAGAGGAGAGCTTGTATGGGAAATAAGACCATAAAGCGGTTTCGATACGTTGCACTACTCCTTAAAAATCAGTATTAATGCAACTCGAGTTACCTTCGTACCAAACTCTAAAAGAGATTTATAGCTGTATATCGAAAATGTTAACCACTAACATCCAAAGAGGGAGGTTTAGGATTGAACAAAAAGGCTATTGCCCTGTTGTCCGGCGGGCTTGACAGTACACTGGCTGTAAAGCTTATGCTGGAACAGGGGATTGAGGTGGTTGCGCTGAACTTCAAGTCACCCTTCTGTAATTGTGATGGTAAGGACAGGGAGGGGTGTAAGTCCCACGCCATAAAGGTGGCTGAAGATTTTCAGGTGGATATAAAGGTTGTACACAAGGGGCTGGAGTACCTTGAGGTTGTGAGGCATCCAAAATATGGGTATGGAAGCGGGATGAACCCCTGTGTCGACTGCAGGATATTCTCCTTCCAGATGGCGAAGGACCTTCTGCCGAAGGTCGGGGCATCATTCATAATAACAGGAGAGGTCCTCGGTCAGAGGCCGATGTCCCAGAGAAGGGACCCCATGTTTACAATAGAGAAAGAAGCTGGGCTTGAAGGTCTGATAGTCAGGCCTCTTTCTGCAAAGCTTCTGCCCATTACTATACCGGAAAAGATGGGAATAATTGACAGAGAAAAGATGCTTGGCATATCAGGCAGATCAAGGAAGGAACAGATAAAGATAGCTAAAGAGTTTGAGGTAGAGGACTATCCATGCTCTTCCGGGGGGTGTCTCCTAACAGATCAGAATTTTGGAAGACGCCTCAAAGACTATTTTGGCCACTCAGAAAGGAATGTCTGGTCTGAGATGAAGCTCCTTCAAATAGGGCGTCATTTCAGGGTCAGCAGTGACCTTAAGGTCATAGTCGGCAGGGATGAAGACGACAATAAGAAGCTTTTGGCATTCAAAGGCAATGGCGATACTTTCTTCGAAGCTGCTGGATTTTCTGGGCCGGTCGCTCTGGCAAAGGGAGAGTTGACCGAGGAAGATAGAGAATTGATAGGCTCCATAATCCTCAGATACGGCAAGGTAAAGGACGATGAAATGCCTTCTGTTGAATATCAGAATGGGAGTTCATCGGGGAACCTCACGGTGACGGCGCCAATAGAAGAGTCAGTTTTAGACTCTATGAGGATATGATGGAAAGCTTCCAAGACAGTGGTCAGCGATCGGAAATACCTGACTCTAAATCCGAAGCCCGAAACTCGAAGCTTCTCCATCTCAAGCATATCTTGAAAGAAATGGGCTCTGTTATAGTGGCCTTTTCAGGTGGAGTTGATTCTACCTTTCTCCTTAAAGTCGCGAAGGATACCCTCGGTGACAGGGTTATTGCGGCTACTGCCACATCTCCTACATACCCTGAATCAGAGTTAACGGATGCAGTAAGGCTTGCCGCCGAAATGGGTGTCAGGCATATCATCTTCGACTCCAATGAACTCGAAATCCCTGGCTTTTCCGAGAACAACCTAAAAAGGTGCTATTTCTGCAAGAGTGAGCTTTTTGAAAAGCTGAAGGAAAAAGCTGGAGATCTCGGTTTCTCATGGGTTGCGGATGGTTCTAACTCTGACGATTTAAGGGATTACAGGCCTGGGAGGGATGCGGCCATTGAATTAGGCGTCAGGAGCCCCCTTATGGAGGCCGGACTTTCCAAGGACGAAATAAGGGAATTGAGCAGGGGACTCGGGCTTTTTACCTGGGACAAACCCTCCTTTGCCTGTTTGTCCTCGAGATTTCCTTATGGAACAGAGATTACGATTGATAAGCTGAAAAAGGTCGGCAATTGTGAAGATACCTTAAAGAGGCTTGGATTCAGCCAGTTCAGGGTAAGGTATCATGGGGAATTAGCGAGAATAGAAGTTCCTGAGGCTGAGATACAGTTATTCTTGAACAAGGATATAAAGGAACAAGTAGTGAGTGTGTTTAAGAAAGAAGGGTTTACCTATGTAACCCTTGATATAGAGGGTTACCGCACCGGCAGTATGAACGAAAAAATAAAAGGCCTGTAATGTATACAGGCCTTTTTACTTTGTAGGGGCGCAATTACGCCCCTAACATACTAATGACCTGCAGGAGCAGGAGCAGCCGGAGCGGCTTCTGGTGCTGGGGCAGTCTCAGGTGCTGGAGCAGCTTCTGGAACTGGAGCGGCAACAGGGGCAGGAGCTGGTTCCTCAGCCTTCTTGCAGCCAAATGTTACAGCCATGGCAAGGACCATAGCGGCCATAATCAAGAGTTTACGCATTAATTGTTCACCTCCTTTCGCATAGATATTGCATTGCGACACTTTATCACATTGCCGAAAAAAATCAAGAAAAAAGTTCCCTGGAGAAAGTAGGGTGGATTAAGGCCGCAGGCCGAATCCATCAAAGGACTTTGATGTTACCCTGGGTGGTATTGGTCTCTTGTAAAAATATCAGTTATTTGCTATATGTAACCGTCAATTGTAAGTACATTAGGGAGTGCCGATTATGAAAAAACTTGAATTATGCTGCCCTGCAGGAAGTCTCCCGTCGCTCAAGGCAGCCATTGATAATGGTGCAGATGTTGCCTATCTTGGATTTCAGAATGCCACCAATGCCAGGAACTTCGAAGGGCTGAATTTTTCCTTAAAGGACATAGAAGAAGGGGTGGCATACGCTCATGCGAGAGGTAAGAAGGTTTTTATCGCAATAAATACATTCCCCCAGTTTGATGATGCAAAGATATGGTTTCAGGCAGTGGACGACGCCTATAAGCTCAAGGCTGACGCCGTAATTCTTGCAAATATGGGTGTATTGAGATACGCCCGTGACAGGTATCCTGATATGAACCTCCATCTTAGCGTCCAGGCAAGCTGTTCCAATATAGAAAGTATAAACTTTTATAAAGAAAACTTCGGCGTCAAGAGAGTTGTCCTCCCAAGGGTCATGACTGTTAATGAGATGAAGATACTGAGGTCAAAGACAGATGTTGAACTGGAGGTCTTTGCCCTGGGAGGACTCTGTATAAATGTCGAGGGGCGCTGTTATCTCTCATCATACGTAACAGGTGTATCCTGTAACACAGGGGGAGTCTGCTCGCCGTCCAGATTCGTGAGGTTCGACAATAAGGAGGACAAGCTCAGGATCACCCTGAATGGCATCCGCCTGAATGAACTCGGCCCAGATGAGTCTTCCCCATATCCCACATGCTGCAAGGGGCGTTATTATGTTGACGGAAGGCCTTTTTATGCCTTCGAAGACCCGGAATCACTGAATATAATGGAACTGATACCAAAGCTTGCAGATGCAGGGATTGACGCACTGAAGGTAGAGGGAAGGCAGAGGACAAAGTCTTATGTGGCCCTGGTGACAAAGACCCTGAGGACGGCAGTTGACAACTATTATCAGAATCCATCCAGATTTGTCATGAAGGAGGAGTGGATAAGGCAGGCAAACTCCTCATTTGAAGGATCAACGCCGACGCTTGGGTGTTATTTAGAGAAATAAGAGGGCTTCATGCTGGAGTTGCAACATCGTTTGATACTTAAAAATAGACATGAAAATATCAACCCACAATAACTCCCCTCCCCTGGCGGGAGGGGATGAAGGGGAGGGGGCACCTTATCGATAGTTCCTCACCCCCACCTCAATCCTCCCCCATCAAGGGGGAGGAGGAAAACGGGAGATCAACCTCTATTTTAGGTGATAAAAAAACTTGACATATATTCGAGTTTAAGGATATAAAAACACAGGTGTATGTATGGAAGAACGGATCATAAATATCCTGTTGGACATAAAGGCTGACATTGGTGACTTGAAAAAGGGCCAGTTTGAGCTTAAAGAAGATGTCACTATTCTTAAAGAAGGTCAACAGAGACTTGATGGCCGGATGGACAGGCTCGAAGGCAGAATGGACAATTTCGAAGGCAGAATGGATAACTTCGAAGGCCGGATGGATGTCCTGGAAGACGATGTGTCCGATGTAAAGACTACTGTCAACGCCCTTGCTGATGCATTGCTGGAAACGTCGAGAGAAGTGAAGCAGATAAAGGGCAAGGCGGTTCATGCGTAAAAAGGAAAGTCCCCTCGCCCCTTGTGGGAGAGGGTTAGGGTGAGGGGAATAAAGATGGCATACATACTGCAACTCAACTCAACTCAACTCAACTCAACTCAACTCAACTCAACTCAACTCAACTCAACTCATAGCACCGTCGTTAATGATCTTTATTTATACCCGGGTGGGTATAAAATGCCTTTCCCTGTAAATTTACGGGAAGGGCATTTTTATTTTCGGTATCCAGCGGTTTTTCTAAATTGCCATGAAGCCATAAAAAGGAGGGTTCAGAAATGAAGATGCTATTAAGGTTCTGCTTTATGGGATTACTATCAGCCGTTATTGTAGCAGGGTGCGGCGGAGGCGGCGGAGGCGACACCCCCGTGACGTCGGGCACGATTTCCGGCTTCGTCACCAATGCCGCGAATTATAGCGGCGTGCAGGGTGTGCAGGTGAGTGCGGGCAACAAGAGCACGATCACGGACAGCAGCGGTGCTTACACACTTAGCGGCGCGAGTCCTGCATCTTCGTTAATCGTGACCTTTGCCAAGACTGGCTTCGTTCCGCAGAACCGCACGACGACGGCCTACACCACCTCCAGTTCGCAGGTGTCTATCAACGTGCCCATGCTGGCCGTGGCGCACACGGCGACGTTCGATCCAACTGTGGCACAAACCATCAGCGATCCGAACTCCACGGCGCAGGTGACGCTACCCGCAGGCGGGCTGCGCACTGCGAGTAACAGTTTGCCAGTCGGCCAGGTGACGGCGCAGGTGACGCCCATCGATCCTGCCAACAACCTTGGCACAATGCCCGGCAATTACCTCGCCACTACTCAGAGCGGCTCCAGCGTGTCCATCGAAAGCTTTGGCGCCATCAATGTGGCGTTCACCGATGCCAACGGCAGCCCGCTCAATCTGGCCAGCGGTCAGACATCGACTATCCGCATCCCGGTCTCCTCGCTTCCGGGTCAAACACTTCCCAACTTCATCCCCCTGTTCTTCTTCAATACCAGCACGGGGCTGTGGGTGCAAGAAGGCACGGCGACGCTGAAAGGCACAGCACCGAATCAGTACTACGAAGGTAGCGTGACCCACTTCAGCTTCTGGAACGCGGATCAGATCCTGGAGACCGTCACCTACACCAGTTGTGTTGAGGACATCAACGGCAATCCTGTGGCGGGGGCTCTAGTGACCTCGACAGGTACGGACTACACCGGTACTGCATCTACCACGACGAACGCCAACGGCAACTTCACCGTGGCGGTGAAAAGCAATGCCGCCGCCTCCATCCAGGCAGTGAATGGCAATGTGGTCTCCGTGGCGCTCGCGATAATAACGGGTACCAGCAACATCACGGAGTCGGCTGCCTGCCTGGAGCTGACGATACCCGCCACCGGCACGCTCACGATCGTGAAAGACGCGCAGCCCGATGGTCCGCAGGACTTCCACTTCACCACCCTGGGAGCGGGCCTGAGCGCCTTCGATCTGGACGATGACCCGACAAACGCCACGCTTCCCAACACGAAGACATTCACACCGGCGGTTGGCGTCCCCTTCACTGTAACCGAGGACGCGGTGAGCGGCTGGACCGTGAACTCCATTCAATGCACTGACGCGGCCGCTATCCCGGGCTCGGCCATGAGCCCGGGCTCGCCGGGCGCCTCAATCTTCACCGACCCACTCAACGGTACCTTCACCGTGATTCTGAAGGCCGGGTCTGACGTCACCTGCACCTTCGTCAACGTCATGACTACGGCGGGCACCGGCACGCTCACGATCGTGAAGGACGCGCAACCCGATGGCCCGCAGGACTTCCACTTCACCACCGTGGGAACGGGTCTGAGCGCCTTCGATCTGGACGATGACCCGACAAACACCACGCTTTCCAACACGAAAACATTCATCAATCTTGCGGCTGGTGTCGACTTCACGGTGACCGAGGACGCGGTGAGCGGCTGGACCGTGCCCTCCATTCAATGTCTTGTCGCGGTTCCGGGCTCGACGACCACCTTCACGGACCAACTCAACCGAACCTTCACCGTGAATCTGGAGGCCGGGGCTAACGTCACCTGCACCTTCATCAATGAGAATCTGACCAACCCGACCCCTTTCACAGCGACTGGTGGGCCAACGCTGCAAGTTTCTACGATCGCCATGATTCCCACCGCGCTACAAACGTCGACCGACTTTACCAGCACTATCAGTGGTAATAGCGGTACTGCCAATGTGACTGCCGGCCCCTTCGGCGTCGCCCCCGACAGCATATTCACTCTTTCGAGCACTCCCACCGAGACTACCCTCGTCGGAGCCATTGCCACACTACCCAGCTCGATTTTACTGGCTTCGGGTGCTCCTGCGCTATCTATGACTGCCACAAGCTTGTGGAACACGATCCCGTTGGCCTCTGCGGATTTTGGTGTGTGGGCGATAACGAACGACATCCCCAACCAGCCGCCGTCACCAGTCCCGGTCATGACCTACAGTGCGTATGCCGGCGGCACGCTGACGACCACCATGCCGAACCCCATTGCGATAACCTACACCGGGAAGATGACAGGCGTTTTGTCGCACTCGCCCATTGGTGGCTCTGATGACGTGAGCGGCGATGTAAGCCTGACCGTTAGCTATACCGGCGGCACGGGCACGATTACCGGGCTAATTACTAATATCACTCCTCTTCCCGGTGCGTCTACTATCACCCCATGTGTGTGGCCTGTGGCCGCTTCTTCATGTACATATGCCTTATATGCGCCATCTGAGGGGCTCCCTCTTACGTTCGGTGACATCACGGTGAACGGTACCATCAACGGCAATAGTTTCACCGACCCCACAGTAACGACACTTTCCATACCCGCAGCAGGTACCACGACCATAACCTCACCAGGAGCAGGTACCCGGGTCATGAATGGTTATTTCTACGGAGCGAACGCTGATGAAATTGCGGGCACATTCACGATCAGCCACGTCCAGAGTGGCACTCCCGGTCCCGGGATGACCCTAATAGGTTCGTTTGGCGCGAAGCAGTGATTCCAAGTGAAGATGCCAGTGAAAGTGAATCGAACTGGTATTTCTCTGCGCCAAGTCTGGAGGTGAACGCGGTTTGTTTTCGGCTGCGGGTGCATTTGGGGTCGGGTCTTGCAATGAAAGGTATTTTCCGCTATAAGGAAACGAGGCCACTTATTTTAACAGAGGAGACCGTATGGCGCGGCCCCTTAGAATCGAATACCCTTAAGCAGCCTTGTAGGGTGAGCGCTAATCGGGGACGGGTTTGCATTTCGGTATCTTAACCCGTCCCTGATTTTTCTGAAATATCCCTGAGTCAGCTTCGTATCCTGCTCTCCTCTACCACTTTTTCCCCTTGACACCCACTCTACAAGGTATTACTATTTTATCAGTTAAACTAAAGATTTGGTTAAACTTAAGGAGGTGTTATTTATGTCTTTGGCAAGGGTTTTGGCTAAGGGGCAGATTGTTATTCCGAAGGAGTTAAGGGATAAGGCGCATATCTCCCAGGGTGACAAGGTTGAAGTAAAGATGACGAAGGAGGGAATACTTATCCTTCCCATCAAAGAGTCTCATGCGGATAAATATAAGGGGGTTGTGAGGGGGAAGCTTTCGTTAGCGGCTCTGGAGGATCTCTATGCAGAAAAATCTTAGGTATTTTAACGGCAAAGAGGCCATTTTCATTGATTCTAATATCTTTCTCCATCATGCCTTTGACATTAATCATGTCTCGGTAGAATTCTTAAACATGGCAGAGCTGCATAATCTCAAGATATACACATCATCCCTTGTACTGGAAGAGGTCTCTTTCAAGCTCTTGATGCAGTCGGCATCAAATTTCCTCGACAAAGTTACCGTTCCGAAGGTAAAGACCCTTTTGCATAACGAAAAGAAAAGGGAGCAGGTACTTGATTCTGTCCTGAAGTATATGGGCTATATTGCCTTGCTGAAAGAGTCCGGTATGACGGTTCTTGAGCTTAAGGACAGCGATATTATGACTGCGCTTCAAAAAACAATGGAATATGGCTTGATTACTGCAGATGCGGCCCACTATGCAGTGATGGAAAGGAAGGGCATTCGCCATATTGCAACAGGCGATAATGATTTCAAAAGCGTACCAGGATTGACTCTCTGGATGCCGGTTGTTTAAAGCCCCGTTTTTGCTTCTATAACTTTCTATTTGGCTGATATTGCCTGCCTGTGTTATTATCTTCATGAATTACTTACCATTACAGGAGAAGTAAATGGAATTTACTTTAGGCCCTGTCCTATTTGATTGGAGCAGGGATAACCTTTTGGAATTTTATAAGGAGGCCGCCGGGTGGCCTGTATCCGACGTATATCTGGGGGAGGTGGTCTGCCATAGGAAGCGGGGGCTTACTCTTGATGATATCAGGAGGGTAGGGGAGGAGCTTCAGAAGGCTGGGAAGAATGTGGTTGTGTCTACTCTCGCCTTGGTCTCTGACGATACGGAGCTTGATGTTGTAAGAGAGGCTTGCCGGCTTCCCTTTGCAATAGAGGCAAACGACGCATCTGCCCTGCAACTGGCAAAGGGGAAGAAAGGTCTTGTGGCAGGCCCTCATATAACCAGCTATAATTACGATAGTGTGGAGTTCCTTAAAGGTATCGGGGTAAATCGAGTAGTATTCCCGGTGGAACTTTCTAAAGATGCCATGGCAGCGATAGCAAAGAATACTGATATAGAGACCGAGGCGTTTGTATACGGTAAGCTTCCCCTGGCCTTTTCCTGGAGGTGTTATACATCAAGGACCTTCGGCCTCCTCAAGAGCAACTGCAAGTTAGACTGTCGCAAGTTTCCTGAAGGGATGCTTATAGAGACCCTTGAAAAGAGGCCCTTGTTTATAGTAAACGGGACCCAGATTATGAGTGCCCTGACCATGAACCTTATTGATTATCTGGATGAACTCAAGGATATCGGGATTGCAAAGGCCAGGATATCGCCCCAGTACGGAGTTACAGGGGATGTTATAAAGATCTTCAAGGATAAGCTTGACGGTAAGATAACTCTTGAAGAGGCAAAAACCAGACTATCACCCTTGGAAAAGATAGGTTTCTGCAACGGCTGGTATCATGGCAAGGCTGGATGGGAAGATATAAAAAACAGTGATGAGTGGAAGGCTGTTGTCATAGAATAACGGAGGCGGCCATGAAAAGTAAGGCTCTTGAAGTAATATTAATCATTGCCTTTGTTTTGATCTTAGACCCGTTTTCCGCATCCGCCGAGACATATAAATGGACCGATGATGAAGGCGTCATCCATGTGACAGACGATCCCACCAAGGTCCCTGACAAGTATTGGGAGCAAGAAAAGGTAAAGAAGGAAGAGGTCAAAACCGCTCCTGAAACCAAACCTGCGCAACCTGTCCAGCAACCTCCAGGTCCTGAAACTGAAAAGAGAGAGCTTTACGGGGACTATCCGCTTGACTGGTGGGTTTATAAGTTTAAGGCGTTGAGGAAGGATATCGCTGATACTGAAGAAGATCTCGGAAAGAAACAGGATTTCATAGCTTTCTATGTAAGAGGACGAATATATGGCATTCTATTAACAAAAGACGAGGCTTCAAGATTTGAGCAATATAGAACTGAGATTCCTGTTATTGAGGAAAAACTAAAAAAGCTTAAGGATGAATTGGAAGAGCTTCAGAGAAAGGCCACGATATACGGTGTCCCAAGGAATATCAGGGAATGATTTCCAGCACCTCCTCGGATATCTTTCCATCCAAGATCCTGAATCCCTTAACCTCAGTGTTTCCCACCTTCCGTAAGGACACTATTACATAGACAGCCTCAGGATAAAATGCGAGTCTGACATCTGTTTGAGAGGGATACGCAGGGGATGTAGGATGGGAATGGTAGATAGCCAGCAGCTCTAACCCTTCTGCCCTCATCTCTTTAAATGCCCTGAACTGCTCCGCAGGTTCCATCATATAACTTATCGAGCTCTTATCTATATTTGTTGTCCTGAAAACCCTTGATATGGTTCCATCCCTTCCAGCCATAAGTCCACAGACCTCATCAGGATAACCCTCTCTGGCATGAACCAATATTTCATCTATAATTGTTTGAGTTATCTTCATAGGGTAGCCTTATTGACAGCTCTAATTTATTAGTATACTTTATTTGAGTCAAGGAAAATGATTTTACTAACAGAGGCCTAAATGAAAGCAGATTATCCATTTCCACAGATACTTACCGATTTTGACCTTCACCTATTAGGGGAGGGAACCCATTATAAGAACTATGAGAAGCTTGGAGCCCATGTAAGAGAGGTGAAAGGCGTGAATGGCGTCCATTTTGCCGTCTGGGCCCCGAATGCTGAAGCTGTTAGCGTGATAGGCGATTTCAACAGATGGGATGGGAACGGTCATAAGATGAGGATGCTGGGTAGTTCGGGCATATGGGAGACATTCATACCTGGCTTGTCCGAAGGTGAGATATATAAATTCAATATTAAATCAAAGAGCGGAGAGGTTCTGGAAAAGGCCGATCCATACGCCTTCAGTTCTGAGATTAGACCAAAATCAGCCTCAATTGTTTATGATATAGATAAATATACCTGGAATGATGCTAAATGGCTGTCTGAGAGGGAGCGTCACAACGCCCTTGATGCGCCTATTTCTATGTACGAAGTGCACCTCGGGTCATGGATGAGGGTCCCGGAAGATGGAAACCGCTATCTTACATACAGGGAACTTGCCCAAAAACTTGCAGAGTATGTAAAAGAAATGGGATACACCCATGTCCAGCTTATGCCTGTGACAGAGTATCCTCTTGATGCCTCATGGGGTTATCAGACCATCGGATACTTTGCCCCTACCAGCCGTTTCGGGAAACCTGAAGAGTTCATGTACTTTGTTGATTACATGCACCAGAAAGGGATAGGGATTATATTGGACTGGGTTCCAGCCCACTTTCCAAAGGATGGTCACGGGCTAGCGCGTTTTGACGGGACCTGCCTGTATGAGCATGCGGACCCAAGAAAGGGCGAACATCAGGACTGGGGGACACTTATATTCAATTATGGAAGGAATGAGGTTCGAAACTTCCTGCTGTCCAACGCCCTCTTCTGGCTCGACAAATACCATATAGACGGCCTCAGGGTGGATGCAGTAGCTTCCATGATATACCTTGACTATTCAAGGCAGCCGGGTGAATGGATCTCTAATCAGTACGGCGGGAATGAAAACCTGGAGGCGATAGATTTCCTCAAGAGATTCAACGAGGTCCTCCATTCCACATATCCCGGCGTGTTGACCATTGCGGAGGAGTCTACAGCATGGACTGGCGTCTCCAGACCCACATACCTTGGAGGGCTTGGTTTCAGCCTGAAGTGGAACATGGGATGGATGAACGATACACTGCGCTACTTTTCCAAGGACCCGATCCACAGGAAATACCAGCATGACAACCTGACATTCAGTCTTATTTATGCATTTACCGAGAACTTTATCCTTGTCCTTTCCCATGACGAAGTGGTCCATGGAAAGCGCTCCCTACTTGACAAGATGCCCGGAGACTTCCATCAGAGGTTTGCAAACCTCAGGGCATTGTTTGGTTATATGTACGGGCACCCGGGTAAAAAGCTTCTTTTTATGGGAGGGGAGATAGGGCAGTGGTGGGAGTGGAATCATGATGAGAGTGTCCACTGGCACTTATTGCAACATGAGTCTCACCAGGGCTTGCAGAGATATGTGAGGGATTTAAACAGGCTTTATCAGTCGGAACCTGCCCTGTATGAGGTGGACTTTGATTATCACGGGTTTGAATGGATAGACTTCCGTGATGCGGAAGGGAGTATCATATCCTTTATGAGAAGGGGAAAGAACCCTGATGACTTCCTTGTCTTTGTGTATAATTTTACTCCTGTGGCGAGAATAGGTTACAGGGTAGGGGTTCCAAATGGTGGATTCTATAAAGAGGCTATGAACAGCGATTCCGGGGCATACTGGGGTGGGAACATTGGGAACTTCGGCGGGATAATGGCTGAAGCCGTTCCATGTCACGGACGGCCCTTTTCACTTTCCATGGTGCTTCCACCTCTCAGCATGGTTATAATGAAGCCTGGCAAATAATCCTCAAGTTCTTTTTTGGAATATCTGGCTTTTATATATTTTCATCTTTCCTGTTATAGTCATCATCATACCTGACTATGTCGTCCTCCCCAAGGTATTCTCCATTCTGGACCTCTATCAGCACCAGCGGGATAATACCCGGATTTTCCAGTCGATGAACAGTTCCCTTGGGGATGTAAGTGCTTTCGTTGACATTGATTGTTATCGTTTTGTCCCCGTTTGTTACAAGGGCGGTGCCGGAGACAACTATCCAGTGCTCGCTCCTATGATGATGTTTCTGAAGGGAAAGCCTCTGCTTTGGTTTTACCTCCACTCTCTTTATTTTATACCCATTATTCTCGTCAAGTACGGTGTAAGAACCCCAAGGACGTTCATCAGTATACATTATAATTACACACCTCCTCCAAATAGTTCAGAGATTTTACCCGCTATTTGCATCCCGGGTCAAGAATAATCTTGCCTGAATAGTAATCTTTACCGTGTGGCGGGTTCGAAGAGCTGGCATGTAGTTTAGAATATGGAATTGTCTTGACATAAGCCCCTGAAAGTGCTAATTTCAGCCCCATCTATTAAAATTGTATACAATTTTGAGGTAGACATTGACCTTCCAGGAACTGATCCTTTCTCTGCAAAACTACTGGGCAAAAAAAGGATGTCTCATCCGCCAGCCTTATGACATTGAGGTTGGGGCCGGGACATTTAATCCCTCAACATTTCTTCAGGTCCTTGGGCCTGAACCGTGGAACGTGGCCTACGTTGAACCATCAAGAAGGCCCACTGATGGAAGGTACGGCGAAAACCCAAACCGCCTCCAGCACTACTACCAGTTCCAGGTAATAATGAAGCCCTCACCTTCCAATATCCAGGAGCTTTATCTTGAAAGCCTTAAGACCATTGGGATAGATCCTATGGAGCACGACATCCGTTTTGTTGAGGACGACTGGGAGTCCCCGACCCTTGGCGCCTGGGGATTGGGCTGGGAGGTGTGGCTTGACGGGATGGAGATAACCCAGTTCACCTACTTCCAGCAGGCGGGAGGGATAGACCTCAAGCCTGTTTCAGCAGAGATAACATACGGCGTTGAGAGGCTTGCCATGTACCTCCAGGGGAGAAACAACGTCTACGACATAGAGTGGGGCCATGGTATAAAATACGGGGCAGTCCACTATCAGACAGAGGTGGAGTTTTCAAAGTACAACTTTGAAGAGGCCGACAAAGAGATGCTCTTCAAGCTGTTTGATATGTATGAGGCGGAGGCATTGAGGCTTATTAAGACAGGGCTTGTACTCCCTGCGTACGACTACTGCCTCAAGTGCTCCCACACCTTCAACCTCCTTGACGCAAGAGGGGCCATAAGTGTGACTGAGAGGACGAGGTTTATAGGAAGGGTAAGGAACATGGCAAGGTTATGCGCTGAAGGTTATCTCAGGCAAAGGGAGACGCTGGGGTTTCCGCTGTTGAAAACCACGTAATAAATCCCCCCTCGCCCCCCTTTGCTAAAGGGGGGAATATTAGCTCCCCCTTTGAAAAAGGGGGATTGAGGGGGATTTTTAGATGAGGTGATTTTGAAAGAACTTTTTTTAGAGATAGGCACAGAGGAGATTCCCGCAGGGTTTGTCCCCAAG
This sequence comes from Deltaproteobacteria bacterium, assembly GCA_030646755.1. Lineage (GTDB taxonomy): Bacteria > Desulfobacterota > JAENJC01 > JAENJC01 > JAENJC01 > JAUSKU01. The sequence goes on along the minus strand of JAUSKU010000092.1, from coordinate 34,397 downwards.
GCCCTTGAAGAGATGGATGCCCTTATTAGAAAGGAGCTTTCCTCCCTGCGTATCAAGCATGGAGATGTGAAGACCTTCGGGACTCCGAGGCGGCTTGTCCTTTCCGTCTCCAATGTAGCGGAAATGCAGGAGGACATCTCCATCCAGGTGATGGGGCCTGCAAAGAAGGCTGCATTTGATGATAAAGGGAACCTTACAAAGGCGGCAGAAGGGTTTGCCAGGTCTCAGGGTGTTGATGTCTCCGACCTCAAGGTAGTCGAGACCCCAAAGGGGGAGTACCTCGCTGTACAGAAAGAGGAGAAGGGAAGGCCTGTTGCTGACCTTTTGGAAGAAATACTCCCAAGACTCATTTCATCCATATCTTTCAGGAAGTCTATGCGCTGGAGAGACCTGGATGTGAGGTTTGCAAGGCCTATCCACTGGATAGTCGCCCTGTTTGGCTTCGATGTAATACCCTTCAGCTTTGGAGAGGTAAAAAGCGGAAATGAGTCTCGCGGGCATCGTTTCATGGCGCCTGCGTCATTCAAGGTAAGCGGCCTTGCGGATTATCTCGACAAGACTGAGAAGGGGTTTGTGATTGTAGACCATGAGAAGAGAAAGGCGATAATCAGGGAGCAGGTTCATAAGCTGGCATCTTCTTCTAATGGCTTGGTAATAGAGGACAAGGAGTTGCTTGATACGGTTGCATTTCTCGTTGAATATCCGGTAGCCTTACTTGGCAGCTTTGAAGGGGAGTTCCTGAATCTCCCTAAAGATGTCTTGATTACTGCCATGAGGAAGCATCAGAAGTACTTCTCGCTTGTTGACAAGGATGGAATCCTTCTCCCTCATTTCATAGCAGTAAGCAACACTGCGGCTAAAGATATAGATGTGGTGAGAAAAGGAAATGAAAGAGTTCTCAGGGCAAGGCTTTCAGATGCTGCCTTTTTCTATAACGAGGACAAGAAGATACCTTTAGAAAAAAGGGTGGAGAAGCTGAAAGGCGTAGTCTTTCAGGCCAAGTTGGGCACTGTCTATGAAAAGATGGAGAGGTTTAAGAGTATCACTCTGTTTCTGGCCGATATCTTAAAGCCGGAAGTAAAAGAAACCGTTTCAAGAGCTGCATACCTTTGCAAGGCCGACCTTGTGACAGGTATGGTAGGTGAATTCCCTGAGCTTCAAGGTATCATGGGCAGGGAGTATGCCCGTGTTGCCAATGAGGATGCGGAAGTTGCCGCAGCTATCTATGACCATTATCTGCCTCGATTTGCGGAGGATGGTGTTCCTGTGAGCGATGCCGGGGCTATTTTAAGCATAGCAGACAGGATTGATACTATCTGCGGCTGTTTTGGCATAGGCCAGATTCCAACCGGCGCAACCGATCCTTTTGCCCTTAGAAGACATACCATAGCGATTATTAACATCATACTGACAAGAAACTACAGGATTTCAATCTCAATGCTTGCAGATAAGGCAATAGAACTTTTGAGCGGCAAGATTACAAGGCCTGCCGAAGACGTAAAAAAAGAGGTCATGGAGTATATAAGAGTCAGGGTTATGAACCTCCTGACTGGGGATGGATATCCTGCTGATGTGGTGGATGCAGTGCTGTCCGCTAATTTCGATGATATTGTAAGGTCAGCCAGGATAGTAAGGGCTCTCTCAGAGATTAAGAAGAGGCCTGATTTTGAGCCCTTGGCCATTGCATTTAAGAGAGCTGGAAATATCACCAGGGGGACAGCAAGAACTACTGTTGATTCATCGCTGTTTCAGCATCAGGCAGAGAGGGTACTTTATGACTCTTCAAGCATGGTTAGGGTAACGGTTCCGAAACTTACACTTCAAGAGGATTTCGACTCCGCGTTGATTGAAGTCTCAACACTTAAAGGTCCTGTAGATGCCTTTTTTGACGGCGTTATGGTAATGGATAAGGACGAGAAGATAAAAAACAACAGGCTTGCCCTTTTATGGGGGGTCTCTGATATATTCTCAGGGTTTGCAGATTTTTCAAAAATAACAACTACCAGTGGTCAGTGATCAGTGGTCCCTTAAACCGGCCACTAATAAAATTTCAGGAGGTTTTCTAATGGCTCAGAAGTATGTCTATTTCTTCGGGGGTGGAAAGGCCGAAGGCAGGGGAGACGCGAAGGACCTTCTTGGCGGTAAGGGCGCAGGCCTTGCAGAGATGACAAACTTGGGGTTGCCCGTGCCCGCGGGTTTTACCATAACCACTGAGGTCTGCGATCAGTTTTACAAGAACAACCGGAGCTACCCCAACGGCCTTGATAAAGAGGTAAAAGAGCACCTCGACAGGCTTGAAGCCCTTGTTGGAAAGAGGCTTGGCGATGCCAATGACCCACTGCTGGTCTCAGTACGTTCAGGGGCTGCCCGCTCCATGCCGGGGATGATGGAGACTATTCTAAACCTTGGACTTAACGACAAGTCTGTTGAAGGCCTTGCAAAGAAGACAAGTAACCGCCGGTTTGCTCTCGATGCATACCGGCGTTTTATTGTCATGTACGGCTCCATTGCCATGGGGGTTAAAAAGGATGAGTTCGAGCATAAGTTTGAAGAGATAAAAGAGAATAAGACAAGGGCGAGGCTCAACATACCCAAGAATCAGAAGGTCCTCGACACCGATGTAAATGAGGCCGAACTTGAACAGTTGATCCCCCTGCTAAAGGGTGTCTATAAGAAACATACCGGAGAAGATTTCCCGCAGGAGCCTGTAGAGCAGATGTGGGGGGCAATAAATGCTGTATTCGGCTCTTGGATGGCGGATAAGGCCGTAACGTACAGGGAGATAGAAAAAATAAGCGGTCTCCACGGTACAGCCGTGAACGTTGTTCAGATGGTCTTTGGAAACAAGGGTGAGACATCCGGTACCGGCGTCTGTTTTACCCGAGACCCCAATACGGGGGAGAATACCTTTTACGGCGACCTTTTGATGAACGCCCAGGGCGAGGACGTGGTTGCAGGTATCAGGACCCCTATACACCTGAGCGAACTCAATGTACAGCTGCCTAAGGTCTATGAGCAGCTCTGCGATGTGCGTCTGAACCTGGAAAAACACTACAAAGACATGCAGGACATAGAGTTTACAGTGGAAGAGGAAAAACTCTACATCCTCCAGTGCCGTTCAGGCAAGCGTTCTCCTCTAGCTGCGTTCAAGATAGCGGTTGATATGGTAAATGAGGGGCTCATAACAAAGGAAGAAGCACTTCTTCGCATGACTGACAAGGAGATAGAGGGGCTATTCTACCCTGTCATAGATTCTAAGATATCCCAGGGTGAGCTGGAGGAAAAGTACCTTGCCAGTGGAATTGATGCGGTTCCGGGGGCAGCGGCGGGGAAGATAGTGTTCACTGCCAAGGACGCGGAGGAATGGTCTGCAAAAGGGAAGAAGGTCATACTTGTCCGCAAGGAGACCAGTCCTGAAGACGTTGGAGGTATGCACGCGGCACAGGGGATATTGACAGCCACAGGAGGGAAGACATCTCATGCCGCTGTCGTTGCCAGAGGATGGGGAAAGTGCTGCATTGTCGGGTGCGAGGCCCTTTCTGTAGACTACAATAATAAGACCATGGTTATAGGGAGCAAGACCCTGGTCGAAGGGGATGAGATAACTATAAACGGTTCAACCGGCGATATATACATGACATCCCTTAGCCTTATAAAGCCCGAACTTCCTGAGGCCTATTATGCCATCATGAAATGGGCCGATGAAGTGAGGAAGCTTAGAGTCAGGACCAATGCCGACACCCCTCATGACGCCCAAAATGGAGTGAGACTTGGTGCCGAGGGCATAGGTCTCTGCCGCACGGAGCATATGTTCTTTGAGACCGAGGAACGCCGCCTTGCCATACAGGAGATGATAATTGCGGATACTCTCGAGCAACGGATTATTGCCCTTGAGAAGATACTACCCTTTCAGAGAGAGGATTTTAAAGGGATATTCAAGGCCATGGACGGGAAGCCCGTTACCATCAGGCTTATTGACCCTCCTCTTCACGAATTTGTTCCCCAGGATGAGGGTGGTCAGAAGCAACTTGCCAGAAAGATTGATGTCCCTTATGAACTCGTAAGGCGCAGGGTCGAGAGACTTCATGAGGCCAACCCCATGCTGGGGCACAGAGGATGCAGGCTCGCCATAAGCTATCCTGAGATACTGGAGATGCAGGTTCGGGCAATAATGGAGGCTGCCTGTGAATGCCAAGCCAACGGGGGGAAGGTATTTCCTGAGATAATGCATCCACTCGTCATAGATAAAAAGGAACTCAAGATACTTGAGACAAAGACAAGAGAGGTGGCCGATGCCGTCATGGCCGAGAAGGGCGTAAAGGTTGAATACCTCGTTGGCACAATGATTGAGGTTCCCAGGGCGGCTTTGCTTGCCGACAGGATAGCAGAGGTTGCGGAGTTCTTTTCCTTCGGCACCAACGACCTGACGCAGATGACCCTTGGGATGTCGAGGGATGACGCCGGAAGGTTCCTCCCCGATTACGTGGATGAGAAAAAGGCCGGAGTATTCAAGGCCGACCCTTTCCAGTCCCTGGACCAGGACGGGGTAGGTTTCCTTATAAAGATGGCAGTTGAGAAGGGGAGAGCAACACGGCCTAAGCTCAAGCTTGGTCTATGTGGCGAGCACGGAGGTGACCCTGCATCCGTTGAATTCTGCCATAAGAACGGGCTTGATTATGTATCCTGTTCTCCTTTCAGGGTGCCTATTGCAAGGCTTTCCGCAGCGCAGGCGGCGATAAGGGATAATAAAAAATAAGGGCGAGGGCGCAATCAGATGCGTTTTTTTTTGTAAAAGCAGGTCAGCAAAATGTTAATAAATACAGGCTCCAAAGACTAAATGAGTCGGAGGTTTTTTTGCTACCATTAGTCACAGCATCTGAGATGAAGGAGATTGACAGGACGGCCGCAGAGGTCTTCGGGACACCAACCCTTGACCTCATGGAAAATGCAGGGAAGGGGCTGGCAAAGGTTATCCAGAAGCACTATCCTGATGCGAAAAGGATTGCCATCTTCTGCGGTAAAGGGAACAACGGAGGAGATGGCCTTGTTGCGGCCAGGTACCTTTCAGGTAAGGCAAATGTCGTTGTTTTCCTGCTGTGCCGCAAAGACGAGATCAATGGTAATGCCAAGGTAAACCTTGATAAATTCAAGGGGAAGCTGTTCGAGATATCTGAAGAGGAGGACTTCAGGAAAACCGTTTCCGGCGCGGCAAAGGCAGATATAATAGTGGATGCGATCTTGGGGACCGGGCTTATTTCAGGTGTCTCAGGACGGTTGAAGGCCGTCATCGATGGTGTAAACGCCTTAAATAAAAAGGTCGTTGCCGCGGACATCCCGTCAGGCATTGATCCGAACACAGGCCAGATAATGGGCGCTGCTATAAGGGCCGAGCTTACCATAACCTTCGGGATCCCCAAAGTAGGCCTGTATCTCTTCCCTGGAAGTGACTACGCTGGCAAGATAGAGGTTATAGATATAGGGTTCCCGGAAGCCCTTGTTTCGGGAGAGGGTATTAAGACCGGGATCATAGAAAAAGTGGATATCACACCGCTATTCCCTGAAAGACCGAAAGATACGCACAAGGGGATATTCGGCCACCTTCTTGTAGTTGCGGGAAGCAAGGGGAAAACCGGGGCTGCCGCCATGGCCTGTACATCCGCCCTCAGGTCCGGAGCAGGTCTTGTAACACTGGCGGCACCCAAGAACCTTCAGCCGATTTACGAGGTGAAATTAACGGAGGTTATGACTGAAGCTCTTTCCGAGGCCGAGAAATGGTCCATAGGTGAAAACGCCCTGGGAGAGATACTCGCTCTTTCGGAAGATAAAAATGCAGTTGCCCTTGGCTCAGGGATTGAGCCAACTTCCGCTGCCGTTAAAGTCATGGCAGGACTTATCAAGGAGCTCTATCAGCCCGTTGTAATAGATGCAGGCGGGATAGATGCCATAATTGCCAACCCGGGCATATTGAAAGACGCCAAAGGGCCAAGAGTTATAACACCCCATCCGGGGGAAATGGGAAGACTGCTCGGCATCTCCTCCATGGATGTCCAGGCTGACAGGGTAGGGACAGCCAAGGCATTTGCCGAAGAGAACAATGTCTTTGTCGTATTAAAGGGGGCCCATACGGTAATTGCGGTGCCTGAAGGCAGGGTCTTCATAAATACCACAGGGAATCCTGGGATGGCCACAGCCGGAACCGGAGATGCGCTTACAGGCATGATAGGGGGACTCCTCGCCCAGGGATTCAACCCTGAACAAGCAGCCATTGCATCGGTTTACCTTCACGGAGTTGCGGGGGACATGGTAAGGGAAGAAAAGGGCGAGTATGGTATAATGGCAACGGATCTGATAGAGAAGATACCTTATGCAATAAAGTCAGTGGTCAGTGGTCAGTGATCAGTGGTCGGCAATTGCAATTAAATCAATAGTTCAACTGACCACCGGCCACTGGCCACCGGTCACTAAAAGGAGTCAGATGATGCTTACAGCAAAAGATATAATGACAAAGGATGTAATAACCGTTAAGAAAGAAACAAATGTTTCTGAGCTGGCTGAAATATTTACAATGAGCGGGATAAGCGGTGTCCCAGTCGTTGATAATTCTGGAAAGGTCATAGGAGTGGTTACGGAAAGCGACCTGGTGGAGCAGTCCAAGTCCCTTCACCTCCCAACGGTCTTTACTATTCTTGACTCAGTGATATTTCTCGAAAGCGAAAAACACTTTGAGAAGGAGCTGAAAAAGATGACAGGGGCTAAGGTAGAGGACATCTACACCGAAGACCCGATAACTGTTACCTCTGATACCCCTGTTCGTGAGATAGCCACGATAATGTCAGAAAAGAAGGTTTATACCATACCGGTTGTCGATGGAGATAAACTGGTCGGGATCATAGGCAAGGCAGACGTGGTTCGTGCATCAGCGAAGGGATGACAGTGGTCAGTGGTCGGTGGTCAGTGGTCAGTCATTGTCCTGAAGAGACCCGGAAGCTGGGGATCAAAATAGGCAGACTTTGCCAACCTGGAGACGTCATAGCCCTTGACGGTGATCTGGGGGCTGGGAAGACCTGTCTGATTCAGGGGCTTGCACAGGGGCTTGAAGTATCTAAGGAATCTTACGTCAGGAGCCCCACCTTTACAATCCTGAACGTCCACGAAGGAAGAATTCCCCTTTATCACTTCGATCTTTATAGGCTCTCAGACCTTGATGAATTGGAAGAGATTGGATACAGGGAATATCTATATGGCGATGGCGTTTCCGCCCTGGAATGGGCATCAAATGTCGAAGAGGCGATACCTGCTGAATGCCTGAGGATCACCATTAACAGAATAGGTGAGACTGAGAGGGAGATAGAGGTTACTGCAAACGGGGAAAAGTACGAAAGGTTCTTAAACCTTACGTCTTGTTCTCGATGACTTAAGGAATGATCATGGCAACGATTGAGATACTGTTTTTAATTTTTTTTATCATGCTGACGCCTTGCGCTTCTATGGCGGAAGATAGCTATCTCGAGGAGAGGCTCGATTCCCTTGAAAAGCAGGTTGCTGAGCTTAACGAAAGGCTTAAAGAGAAGGAGAATGAGACGGCCAACGAGGCTGTTTCAAGGTTCAGGATAAGCGGAGAGTACAGGAACAGGGCCCAGATCCAGGTGAATACCGCCAACAACTATACAAACACGGGGGGAAAGCTTCTGAAGGCCTATGAGAAGGGATCGACCACAAGTCATGATTACGGCTGGTGGGACCACCGGCTCCAGTTAAATACTGAGACAGATTTTTACTCTATGGCAAGGCTCATAGTAGACATGGAAATAGAGGATGCCGTATGGGGGAACCAATCTCCAATATTTGAGGGACAGAATAGCGATACTGTAAACAAGTTCGACAGCGTGGAGGTAGAGTTCAAGCAGCTTTATATGGACATAGGCCTTTACCCGTCTCGCTTGCGCGGCAGGATAGGAAGGCAGGATATGCAGATCGGGAACGGCCTGCTGTTTGGGAACCGGCATGACGGCTTCAGGTTCTATTATCCGGGAGAAAAGTATGAAATCGGAATAATGCACACAAGGCAGTGGGAAGGTGAGAATGCCGAGATGAGCTCACCCCTCAATGATGATGAGGACACATATATTGCCTATGTGAAAAGAAAGACCCCATTGGAGGTGGAGTTATTCGGTCTGCTGAACAAGATGCATATCTCCGAGGCGCCCGGTGACCTTAACGATTTTTCACCGCTTTATCTGCTGCCCGGATTTACACAGGTAGACTACGAAGGGCAGGAGAGTTATATGGCTGCCCTTGGTGTGGCGTTAGAGAAGCAATATGAAAGAGTGACGGCGAAGCTGGAAGGCTCTTATGTCTGGGGGAATGTCTATGCGAGTAACCCCGCAAAGGAGGATATAGAGATAAAGGGATTAGCCCTATTTGGAAAGGTTGATTACAAGATGTCAGAGACAAGCAGGATCGCCCTTTCTACAGGTTACGGGAGTGGAGATGATCCTGAGACCACTGACTATGAAGGGTTCTTTGCACCTGACAACAACTTTGGAACCGGTGAGGGATATACTGAAAGATATATCGGAAAGTATATGGAGGTATATGAATACCTTTCTCCGGGTGCCGGTGTTCCCGGTATGCTGAATATAAAACCAGGCCCGCATCCAATAGGCACAAATAAAGGATATTACAGCTTTGGTACAGGAGGCCTTGAGAACACTACATTTGCCATGCTTTCCTGGGACTACACAGGCCTTCCAAGGCACCGCTTCTATTTCGGAGGTGCATACCTGAAGGCCAGCGAACCAAATCCTGTTACAGACTCATCCGACATTGGCTTCGAACTGGACGGCTTAGTTGAATATTACTTCACACCGGACGTGAACTTCTCCCTCTACGGAGGTCATCTCTTTGTTACCGGTGATTACTTTGGAAAGGGTGCGGGGGATGCGGCAAATCTGGTTGGCGAGTTCAGGTTGAGATTCTAATGATTGAGTCCTGGCTCAGGGCCATAGGTTTTTACAGGGCATTCTTCATCGTCAGTTTCATCCCGGCATCAACAGGTCTGCTTTTGGCCCTGCGAAGCGGCCATCCCTTTTCATTCACAAATTTCATCCTTGCCATTTCAGGCATTTGGGCCTTCCACATAGGGACGAACCTTATAAACGATTACTACGACTATATCTTTAAAACCGATGTCATAAACAAGGTTCAGACCCCTTTCAGCGGCGGGACGAGGGTCATCATTGAAGGCCTTTTGAGCCCCGTTGCCATAAGAAATGTTGCCATAGCATCCTTTGCAATCGGCTTCATACCCCTTTGCATCCTGGCATATATCTCAGGGTTTACTATACTGCTCCTTGCCATTACAGGCGCTTTTTCGGGATATTTTTATTCCGCACCACCGTTCAAGTTTGCATATCGGGGGCTGGGCGAGTTATTCATAGGGCTGAACTTCGGTCCCTTCATCCTTATGACCGCATACTACAGCCAGGCCCGTACCTTTACTCTCGACGCGCTGTTTGTATCGATAATCATCGGCTTATTCTCCTCAGCGATCATTACTGTAAACGAATTTCCTGACTTTGAGGCTGATAAAGAGACTGGTAAGAGGAATCTCGTAGTTATATTGGGACTTGAAAGAGGGGTGGTCCTGTACCGGGCGATATTATATTCTGCTTTCGGCCTCATACTTATCGGCCTTGCGCTTCATATCCTTCCTGCGATATCTGCCATTTCTCTCCTCCTCATACCGAAGGTAAATGGAATTGTAACAAGGCTTTCCGTATCCCCTCAGGATATTCCCACAATGACAGCATCCTCAGCTGGGACCATACAGACATTCGTGCTGACCTGGATAATACTTTCGGCAGGGTTTATCTATGGAATATGGACTGGACTTAACTGATGCCCCTCGCCTCCCTCATTTCTGCAAACTTCATTTTCTATATAACCTTTGTTCAATTCAGCCTCCTCGGTATGGTTGAAAAAAGGTTCGGTCTATCCATAGAATCCCTGGGACTCCCTCTTGGGCTTATGGCCCTTACAGGCGCATCGCTCTCTATTTTGACAGGGTATCTTCTGGATAGATATTCAATTTCCTTGAGAAAGGTCTTTAATCTAGCCTGCTTTTTATCTATTCTCCAGGGATTTGCCGCTGTCTATTCCATTACTATTTATGACCACAGGCTTCTGACTCCGTTCTTCATTGCTATCGGCCTTCTGATGGGAATCAATGGCGTCCTTGTTGTAAGGGTTGTAGAGGCCTGGCCTGCCAAAAAGCGTGGAACCGCCGCAGGATGGATCATGGCCGTGGTATATCTTGCAGCCAATCTTATGGGTGGTTTTATAACCATGCCTGAGCGGATTGCCCTGATAAACGGGATCGTTACCGTCATAATAGGCTCCCTCTGCTTGTCCTCTAAGGCCGATATCCATCCATCCGCTGACCCGTGTGAGTTTCACGGCGGATACCTGAAAATTGTCTTATTTCTTGCAGCTCTCGTAGCAATTGATTCCTTTGTTTTTCACCTGGAGATCAAGAGGGAGGAGCTTTACAGGCATACATGGGAAGGGCGATGGTTCTGGAACGGCGTCGTCCATGCGGTATCAGCCATATTTGCCGGTCTTTTATGGGACAGGAGGATGGAAAGGACCATATTCTTGTTCACATTATCGGCATTTGCCTTATCTCTTGCCTTGCTTATCTTATTTCCCATAGGCTTTTTTACAGGCCTTATATCAACTGTTTTCTATAACACTGCGGTCTCTTTTTATGGTATCCTTATGCTGATTGTCTGGTTTTCTGTGGATTCCAGGATAGGCACCGGATTCAAGATAGGCGCTGGAATGGCAGTAGTTGGATGGGTTGCCTCACCGGCAGGGATTGCGGTTGCAATGGAATCAATGTCAGTCCCTATACCTGCGCTATTTTCGGGACCATTGATTTTAATTATGTCCCTGTTTTTGATTAAGCTGAAAAAAGATTAAATTTACCGCTGAGACGCAGAGGAAGCATTAGACACAGATAACCACAGATTCCTTATGATTTGCACAGTGAAAATCATGTTAAAATCAGTGTGAATCAGTGTCAAAAAACACTTTGCGGCCTTTGCGCCTTTGCGAGATAAATCTATAAAAGAGGTTCTTTAATGATAAGACTTGACTGCATATATTATCTTGGAGAGAAACCCTGCAAGTTCGGAAGGATGTGTGAAGGGTGCGAGGATTACAGGTCTATGGGTGTAAGGATCCTGGTCCTGAAACACGCAGCCATGGGTGATGTCCTGAGGACCACCCCTATACTTCACGGCCTCAAGAGGAAATATCCTCATTCCCATATCACATGGGTGACAGACCCTGCTGTTGCCGATCTCCTGCGCTATAACTCATTTATTAATACCCTCCTTGTATATGATGCCTCAGCGCTGGCAAGGCTAGCTGTGGAGGAGTTTGATGTCCTCATATCACTTGACAAGGAGCCGAGGGTGGCTGCCCTTGCCATGACAACCATTGCCCATGAGAAGCTGGGTATAGGCCTTTCTCCATTTGGGACGGTTTATCCCCTTAACCCGGAAGAGGAGTATTACTTTTCCCTGGGGCTCTCCGATGAACTCAAATTCTTTCAGAACAGGAAGGCTTATCAGGAGCTGATTTTTGATGCCCTCAAACTTGACTATCATAAGGATGATTATGTCCTTGAGGTCCCTGAAAGGTTCCTGGAGTGGGGAAGAAAGAAGCTTGAATCTTTTGGCGTTACGAAGCAAGACATGGTTATCGGGCTGAATACCGGGGCAGGGGGGGTCTTTGCGCACAAGGACTGGACTACCGAAGGTTACGTCGCTCTTATCGAAAGATTTGCCAAGGAAAGGCATGTTAAGGTCCTGCTTCTCGGAGGGAAGGCCGAAAAAGAGAAGAACCAGGAGATACTCTCAAGGTCCAAGGGAAAGGCCATTGATACTGGCTCTGACAACTCGCTCCTCGAATTCTGCGGGATTGTCAACGGCTGCGACGTGGTTGTGACAGGGGACACCCTTGGGATGCATATCGCCATCGCATTAAAGAAGCAGGTCCTTGCCATTTTTGGCTCCACCTGCTCCCAGGAGATTGAGTTATATGGAAGGGGGGAAAAGATAACCCCGAAGGTGGACTGCGCTCCATGCTACAAGAAGCACTGCGAAAAGGAAGTGAACTGCATGAATACTATCACTGTCGATGAGGTATATGATGCGGTAAAGAGGCTTGAGAAGTGGGTCCATAAATGAGGGCTATGGCAATGGTCCCGACCTATAACGAGTCGGGAAATATAGAGAGGCTTATAACCGAGATATTAGCCCAGGGGGATGATGTAGGCGTGGTGGTCGTGGATGACGACTCCCCGGATGGGACATGGAAGATCGTGGAGGAGTACTCCAAAAGAGACCCCAGGGTCCATCTTCTGAGGCGCATAGGGCGGAGGGGTAGGGGGACTGCGGGAATAGAAGGTTTCCAGTATGCGGTCAAGCATGGCGTGGAGTTTGTCATAGAGATGGATGCGGACTTCTCCCACAATCCGTCCTATATCTCAGGCTTTTTAAGAGAGATGGGAGATTGCGATCTGCTAATAGGCTCCAGAATGGTGAAAGGTGGGGGGGAGACAGGGAGGGGACCCCTCAGGCAATTGATAACCAAGGGTGCAAACCTATATATAAGGCTTGTCCTGGGCCTCCCCTACAAAGACGCCACTTCCGGGTTCAGGATATTCAGAAGAGAGGTTTTAGAGGCAGTAGACCTAAATAACCTTATCTCAACAGGACCCTCTATCCTTCAGGAAATACTTTTCATGGCCCACAGAAAGGGTTTCAGGATCAAGGAGCTTCCCATAATATTTGAGGACAGGACCGTCGGCCAGTCTACTTTTAACAGCAGGATAATGAGGCAGAGCCTGATGATGATACCTAAGATAAGATACAGATACAGATACAGAAAATATCAATAGGCAACATTCAAGTATGAGACCCTTCGCTTCGCTCAGAATGACAGTCGTGTGTTTGTCATTCTGAGGCAAAGCCGAAGAACTCATAAACACCCTACTAACTGCCGTTAATATCCGCCTCTACTCATTCCCAATAAACCTCCTTCACCGAACTTTGCGCGGATGGTAATTCAAGTGTAAAATTGACGTAAATAAAAGGAGGTCTTTATGAGATATCTGCTGATAATATGTTTCTTATGTTTATGGTCAGTTAATGCCGGGGCCGAGCTGCGCACTGAAACTATTGAATACAAGCATGGGGACACGGTACTGGAGGGTTATCTTGCCTATGACGCCTCCATCAAGGGGAAGCGGCCGGGCATCCTGGTTGTTCATGAATGGTGGGGGAATAACGCGTATTCGAAGAGGCGTGCGGAGCAGTTGGCCAGGCTCGGGTACGTGGCCTTTGCCCTTGATATGTACGGGAAGGGAGTGGTTGCAAAGGACGCAAAAGAGGCTGGAGCGCTGGCCGGCAAATACAGGGGCGACAGGAAGCTGATGCGTGAGCGCGCCAATGCAGGGCTTGAGGTTCTCAGGAAACATGAATTGACCGATACAAAGCGGATGGCAGCAATAGGGTACTGTTTTGGAGGGACTACCATCCTTGAACTGGCGAGAAGTGGCGCTCCCCTTGCAGGATTTGTAAGCTTCCATGGTGGTCTTGATACGTCTGATCCAAAGGATGCTGCGAATATCAAGGGGAAGGTCCTGGTCCTTCATGGCGGGGACGACCCCTATGTCACAGCAGAGCAGATGGCGGCCTTTCAGGATGAGATGCGCAAGGCCGGGGTGGATTGGCAGGTTGTAGTTTACGGCGGTGCGGTCCACAGCTTTACCAATCCTGAGTCTGAAAATGATAAATCCAAGGGTGTCGCATATGATGAAAAGGCCGATAGACGCTCTTGGGAGGCGATGAGGATGTTCTTTGCCGAGATATTTAAATAGTAGCAGAGGTCATAGTCAATGGGGCCGTGGCTTTTCAGCCACGGAAATGAGTCAGGCAAGTGTCAAACAGCTCCTTGGTCTTGACGCTTCAATGGGGCCGTGGCTTTTCAGCCACGGAAATTACATCAGCGCGGCCATAGTGGTTATTCACCAGGTGCTGCTTCAATGGGGCCGTGGCTTTTCAGCCACGGAAATGACATCTTCCTTGTCAAATAGTCTTGGAATAGTGTCGCTTCAATGGGGCCGTGGCTTTTCAGCCACGGAAATTAAAATATCCAGTTCTTCCAGGTCCATAATCTCATCGCTTCAATGGGGCCGTGGCTTTTCAGCCACGGAAATATCTATAACCTCCGAGGCCTGCTTGATGTGGGAAACGCTTCAATGGGGCCGTGGCTTTTCAGCCACGGAAATATAAGCACGTTGTTACTATTGACCCGGCGGCATGGAAACGCTTCAATGGGGCCGTGGCTTTTCAGCCACGGAAATGAGGGCAGGGGCCGGAATAGCATACCAAGCCAGCCTCGCTTCAATGGGGCCGTGGCTTTTCAGCCACGGAAATGCCGCCGGCAGGGCGGCTATAGCGATGCCGCAATATATGCTTCAATGGGGCCGTGGCTTTTCAGCCACGGAAATTCTGGAAGTTCCAATAAAGTATCTCTCTTATATGGCGTTGCTTCAATGGGGCCGTGGCTTTTCAGCCACGGAAATCACTGGAACGCCCTATTACTAAGGCGCTCGATGTAGTCGCTTCAATGGGGCCGTGGCTTTTGCCGAGGCAATATTCATTTGTCAAAGAACAGTGGTAAATTCGTCAAACTCTAATTTGCAAGGTAGTTGGGGTAAAGAGCCCCAAACCAAAGTGGCAGCCGTAACCCGCCATGAGAGGGCCTTGTACGGGCGAAGCGAATATTACCCGAAATCCATGCCCCTGAAATGACGCCCTGGTTCCGCCGCCTTTTGTACGCTGCCGTCTGAAGCTATACCACGGAACTGCCTTTCCGATTGAGTTTACGGTGCTGTTTATATGTTCAATGCTAAGAATTTCCGGCAGGGCCGGACGAATTCGCTGCAATTCAAAAGTTAGTGTCTTCTCCAGTTCACGTCTGTAAGCACGTCTGTAAACATCCGGGTCGTGACGTTCACTGCCCTTTACCTTGAGATGTCGGGTAAGGACGAAAGGAGTACGAGATTCCCATACCGTTGATTCGGCAAGCTGCTGAGTCTGCCCATCATTTACATTGAATCCTCCATATGTCGGCCCCTCTCCTAATCCTACAAGGGCCAGGTAGATATCGTGACCGCTGCTGCCCCAAAGTTTCCTGACAGCGCCAAGCGCCTTTTGAGCTGCATCATCGAAACCATCGGATGCGTATACCGTGATGTGGTCTATCCGTCCATCTCCGTCGTCATCTGCCGGTAGATAAAAAGAGTGTTTATGGGAGTCTTTGCCGGCTTTACCATCCACAGTCTTGCCCGAAAAGACAGGATGGGCATGTTCTTCCCCGCTAATCCGCTTAGAATGATGCATCAGAGCCTGCCTCATCCGTTCACCAAGAAAGAGAGCATCAGTAAACAACGGGAGGACGGAACCGGAGAGGGCATAACGGGCAACTGTGGGACGGAACACGGATTTTCTCACAGGGCTGTATGCGACGGAAAACAGCTCGTCTGGACAAAGATATTCAACCCAGCGGCTGCCGGGGGGGACTGACCAGCCTTCTTTTTGAAGCTCGGCGGTATCGGCATGAAGAACATGCCAGATGCTTTCCGGCACGGTAAAAACACCTTTACCCTTCTTCTTACCACCCTCTTTTATCCCCTGAGCCTCAATAAATCCGGTGCGCCATGAGTTATAGTCTTCGGAAGGTTGCGCAGCAAGCAAACGGACCTGCTGGCCTTCCTTTATATCGTGACCATTTAAAGGTACGCAGTTGGCATTGCCGTCCCATTTGTCGAGCAGGCTGGCAGTTACCCATGATTCTGCACGACCAAGATAAGAAAGGGATGATAGAAGCCGCTCCAGCAACTGTGTCTCATCCGGGCTTAGTTCAACATCGCCCCATATGGCAACCAATGATTCTTCAGGAGAGATGGCAACAAAGGCGTCAAAAATCTTCGTCTTTGTCTCAGGTGCAGGCATGAAATAGCGCGCATGTCCAAGTGACGCAGGCGGCAGGTTAAATGAAGGCGGCGCTGACGCAAGTTTCTCCATGAGGGTTGTCGCCTCGGATGCCGGCTTTCCAGTCTCCCATCCAAGCTTATTATACCCTGTCGCAAGCAGAGCCCGCAGGATACGCCACGGCGAAGGCGGCCACTCAACTGCCCCTTCATTCACATGCCTCCCCCACGGAGTGGCGTGATACCCGCCCCCCGTAAACTTAAAGGAGATGGCTATCATGCAATGACCTCCTTTTTCGGCTTAGACGGAGAAAACTTTACTGTTGTTACTTTAGGTTCTGCGAAACCAGCCGAGGATGAAATTAACTTTGGCAGCTCCATGCCTAGGTCTTCGAGAGGTGATAATACGAAGTTTGCTGGCTGTTTAACCTGAATTGACACTGCTTTCAAATCGCAAGCAGTCCGTAGACGAAGGCCTTCCTGTAGAAACTTTTGTATCTTAAACAATGCCAGTGTAATCAGCAGAGTTTCAGCATTTCCGCCCAAACCGAACCCACGGATCTGAGCTAAATCAAGATTGAAGTATGCCGTAATCTGCTGGGCAGTATACTCATCCCGGTGAAAAGGAACATTGCCGTAACCTTTGGCTGTGTCGCCGGAAGGGTTAACAGGGTCATTTTTCACTCCGCCGGATGCCACTACATTTATCCCGCGAGCTTCTATAAAAGAAGAGAGTGACCTCGCTATCTTAAACCTCCCGCCTGCCAGATCACTTTTAGCTATGAATATCCCGTGTAACAGGGCATTTGTGTCGTACTTGTAGACAAATTTTGCTAGTGCCCTCATATCCACGGGACGGTCACTGGCTGTATTAATTTCTTTTTTGATTGTCTCCAAAAAACTCTTGTCTTCGCCTTCAAGTATATATGGAGAATTCATCCGATGGGCATCAAGAATGGAGGTTGTAACTGTTTTGCCATCCTCCACAACCTTAATATATGGGATGCCCTTCAGCGGGTCTATCAGCTCACTATTCGCGCCATCCCAGCAAACGGCCTCCAAGCGGTTTGCCATGCTCTGTGCCGATTCCACGAGACACATCTCCGTGCCATCATGCAGGGTGTAGGTTGCGGCGCCAAGGTCGGGGAACCCCGTTGGTTGAAAGCGGCTCCCCTGGACGGGGGCGAGTTCGGCCTCGATAAGCAGGCGTGGTACTGTTTTCAGTGCATCAAGATTAATACTCATGTTCATTCTCCTTTTTGTTGCGATTTTTGGGTTGGTTGCAAAACCATACCGGCTAATAACTGTATACCCTCTCTTTTTATCGGGAACAAAAGGGCTGCAGCGCATCTCCGCAGAATCTGCTGATCTTCTGAAATCCCTTTTACTCTCGGCACAAAACCGCTGGCGGTCAGGCGGTTACTGGAAAGCCTTGAGGCCGCCGGGGCATCGCCTGCTTTGGCCCTTGCAATAATGGCAGGCTGAACGGGAATCTTTATATCGTCAAGCAGACCGGGGAGGAAACAAAGCTTCAACATAGCGTATGCAATAGGAATAGGTCGACCCTCTTCCCTCGGATTATTTTTATATTCAACACTGCGCCAGTCTATAAGATTAAGCCCCCACAATAGGTCTTCCAGCCTGGTTTCGTCAACCTCTCCTCTAATGAATGCCGCAATATCGGAAAGCTCAGCCGGACGGCTTGAGTAGGCCGTGAATGCCTGATATTTATCATCGCTGTTGCTGTCAATTATGCGGCGCTCCAATACTGAGATGAGCTTTTCAGTCAAACGCCCTTCTCCCCAGACAACGTGGGTCGGCTTGTCGTTTTCATCCCAACCGACCCATCTGTTCACTCGGACAGGTTCCATATTCTCTCGAATAGCCGCAGAAGCCAATGCACTGGCAAGGCGGAACTCCAAAGAGTTGTCATCACAGGCGGTCAGCCAGTTTGCAGAAAGAAGCGGAATAGGTTTGACAAACGCTTTCTTGCTAAAACTGCTGCTCCTTGCCAGGGCCTGCTCTGCCTTTCCAAACGCGATACAAAGCGCCTGCGCATTTCTTTTCGCGCCACTGCGGCAAAGTTCCATTATCGCGGATTCGACATCTCGTAAAGCGCGTCCTATACTTGCAGGAGCGTTGTCTCCCGATGCAGCGCGGCGGAATTTGTCAAGCCATCCATCGATTTCAGAGATAAGGTTGGTTTCAGGGACAGGGTTCACCTTCCAGCGACCCAATGGATTAGCGAAGTAGGCCTTGCCATTTCTTTTTTGAAAACCAAAACGGTTGAATGCTGTTATTCCACGATCTGTTCCGAGCGTAGCGACGGCACGGGCAAAATCAACTCCATTGACAGCCTGTCTTCTGTTAACAGTGGCTCGACCTTCAGCAAACAGCGTCATTATTTCAGAAATTCCGGCAGGTTTTTCCCAAAGTGGCATCCAGATTTCTCCCCGCGGGTCTTCATCATTTTTATCGGCGCTTGCATAATTAACACCTGAAGCTCTGAACGTAAATGGATAACTGAGGGTGCCGTCATATCTGTTGCCCAGTTTTTTTGTTGAGGCGGCCACGAAAGCCAATGAACCCTCTATCATAAGTAAAAAGTCCCAGGGGTTGAGCATTGATTTGGCATCAAACCCTGCCGTACCGTTAGCGCCGCCAGCGGCACCTGGGTAGAATTGTCCAACTGCCGAGTCGCGCTGTAAACCCGGCATTGTTGCAGAAAATAGAGCAGTTTTAAGCCATTTGACTGCTTCAGATTGCGGAGTACCGCTATCTACATCAAGTATGTCTACTATCCGCTGCATGAAGTTATTGCTGAAATCTAAATTGCCATCGTTTCCACCCGTCCCAAGAAGCGGGGGAAAACCGGTTTTTTCTGTTCCCAACAATACAGCTGCATCAAACCAGGCTAAAGCTTCTTCGGGTAAACGTCCCCGAAGTGAGGTAAGCAAATCGTATTTACCGTCGTCTTTTGGTGCTTCGTCAAGTCCCAAGTACTGAATGGTTTGTTTTGCTGCAGAAAGAACTTTCCGATAATTGGACAGCCGCTCAGATTTGCTGTTTAACAATCGTTCAACGGTTTTAGTTGCCTCTGTGGGCTGATTCCGCTGCCCGGTCTTTTTCCGCTTGCCAGTTATAGGGTCTTTATCCTTGAGCTTTTCTTCCTGATAATAAAAACCGCTACCACCGTTCCACGGTGCGATGATCGGCGTTGGAGTGTAGTCTTTCAGAAAGAACTCAGCCAACTCCTGTTCAGTTAATCTTGTGTTGAGGCAGAATGTGTCCCCATCCCAGAAGCCGGCAGCTTCACTGTCTGTCTGTTCTGCGACCAGGCGCAAGACAGCAAGCGCCTTCAGATAATGGGCCAACGGTTCAGGGCGGCAGCCTTCAAGTCGGATGGTATTACTCATGGCCTGCCTCCTGTTCTCTGCTCCCCCTTTCATCTGCGGCCTTTAACAGCGCCTCCAAATATGCAAGGCGAAATGGTCCATAGTCGTCCCGCAGTTTTAATGTTCTGGCAAGCCAACTGGGGCCGTTTTTGCCAGTTCCCATTTCCATCGGCTCCAGATCCAGAACAGTCCTGTCCATCATCACACCGTCGGCAAGCTTGGTTGGCGGCAGTTCATCGCCTTCCCAAATGCCCCGCGCAAAACGGGTCTTTGAGTCGTCCGGTATTTTCTCTCCCGGAAGAGAGCGGATTGACAGCCGCACCTTCCCGTGATGGGCCGCGGCAAGATATGCCACAAGGTCGCTTTGCCCGTTCTGGAGCGCCGCAAGCCCGCTGGCAAGCTCATGCCGGAAATAAGGCCTTTTGTGTTTTCGGTTTCTGAAAGGAGACTTTGCCCAGATTGCTTCTTTCATTTTTGCCTCATCATCCCCGCACAAAAATTCCTGAAACTTCACATGGGCCTTCCCTGAGTCGTGCCATATAGCTGCTTTCTCAAGCTCTGCGGTAGGCAAGATGCAATTCCCCAAGGCTTTAACGATATTGTTCATTTTTGAACCGACCAGCTTATTGTGCTCCTTTAGTATCTGCCAGTTCTTGATGCTGTTATAATCAGCATCAGTCTTGTCCGGTGCGGATTGCACCACACCAGTCAAGACAGGGACTTGAGCTGTACCATCCTTATCCCATCCCAGATCAGGGTCATACCCGCCCATCTTCTGATGCAAGAGATATTCTTGACCGGAATAGATCGTTTCACCCCTTACAAGCTCCCATGCGCCATCAAGACCATTCCAGCGCCAGGCTTGCTTGTCCTTGCCCTTTAGAAACTCCTTAAAGGCATAAACTGGAACCGGGCATAATTCGTCAGCCGACGGTTCTGCCATGTCCTGCGGAGGTGCCTCACCGTCCCAGCTTCGCCAGAAGATGTGGACATCAATGTTTTCGCTATCGCGAATGTAGCGGGAGACGTCCACGTCATTCCCGGCGAGGTCCGGGGTTGTGTCAAACAGATCCGCAAGGTCTCGGCGGCGCAGGACGTGGCTAATTTTCTGCGTGGCTTCTACCTTTTGTAAATGTTTAGGCCCGGCGTTACTAAGTGTCACAAGGGTTTTTCGGGCATTTCCCAGCTCTTCTATCTCATAGGGTTTAAAATCTGCCTCCTTCATCGACGAATCAATGTCTATCCAGTAAATCCTGGCTTCGCCTCTGAGGTGTTCCCCTTTACGGTTACAGCGCCCGAATCGCTGAACCAGCGAAGCCCACGGGGCCAGTTCTGTAAAAAGAACCTTTGCGGAGATATCCACGCCCGCCTCGACAACCTGCGTTGCCAAAACAATACGGCCATTAGCAGGGATGGGAGAGAAGAGGTTTCTCATTTTCCCTTTCCGCTCAGCAGGACGGAACCGGGAATGCAACAGGAGGAGTTCCGGGGCGGTTGAAGATTTTGCTGTTGCCTTTCTCAATTCCCTGAAAATTTCCTTTGCCCGGTCTACCCGGTTTATGACCAGCAGAGTTAAAGCCCCGGATTGATGGGCTTGTAAAACTTCTTTAGCAAGCGTTTCCGCATACTTCTTTACCGTGTCTTTGGTTAATTCTGTGCCTGCTTTTAGAATCGGTTTATCCGCTTCCATACGTGCTGCAATGCCTTTGCATCCCTTGTCCGCCCCATCCAGTACAAATGCCGCTGTCTTATCAATTTTGTCTTTGAAATCTATTGATTTTAACCAGTCAGGATGAAGGGTGGCGCTCATCCAGATGGAATGTGCCGGGGCATATGTCCCAAGGCTATTTCTGAAAGCCTGTAATTGAGTTGTTGTCGGCAGACCGGCGCCGAATATCTGTACCTCGTCCATTATCCAGAGACAGTCATTATTTAAAAGCGCAAAGTGCACCGGCCACCTGTAACGGCTCATGGCATAGCCCCGGTTCAATGCTCTTGAGAGCAACTGGTCCTGCGTACCAACGAGGATTGCATTACGCTCAGGGTAAATGTCCCAGTCACTGTCCACTTCGCCCCCCATGAGCAGGTGCACCTTAGGGGCTTCTGAGTTGGACAGCAAACCGGCTTGCAATAGATTTTGAACCCATTTTTTCGCCTCATCCCGCGTCTGTTCCACCAGCACCCTCATAGGAAGGCAATATACAAGCCTGCGGGGAGTCTCGGCCCGGACGGCATTTGATGTCTTCCCTGCAATCTCTCCGCCGCAATACCTGCGCCACAGCCACCCCATCACCGCAGCAGCAGTCTTCCCCATGCCGGTCGGGACATCAAGAAGCATCGGCAAAGACTCGCTCAATGCGAGTCTGCGCTGATAAGGAAACGGCTCATTTCCGGTGGCTATCTTAAAGAAATCATCAAAGCTTAGATTCTTCATTTGGTATCAGCCTCCATAATGCTATCGCATCTTTACTCACCCCCATTTGGGGTATGGGAATAAAGAGGTTAAGATAAATTGGGGAACAATAAAAGGAAATAATTTGACTACTTGCAGTCTATGATAATACATCTAACCAGTCAAGATGTTTTAATGGGTGAAAGGAATTGGAAAAACGTTGCAAGTCTTAGAAGTTACTCTGTTAACGTCTTTATCGACTCATACGTTATCTTCAAAAGCTTCTTTAGCTCAGCTTCCTTTATGCTTAAAGGCGGCATTAGTACGATTACATTTCCGAGAGGCCTGAGGATGGCCCCTCTTTTTCTTGCTTCCAGGATGACCTTATGTCCCATGCGCTTATCGACAGGGTAGGGCGCCTTCCTCTTCGTATCTTTAACCATCTCTATCCCGACCATGAACCCTTTCTGCCGGATATCACCGACATGAACGAGCTTATGGAATTTAGTTAGTTCTTCTTCAAGCGCAGATATCTTCGGCTGAAGATTTTTCAGTGTCTCTTCTTTTTCAAAAATCTCAAGATTCGCAATGGCAGCAGCGCACGCAAGTGGGTTCCCTGTGTATGTATGGCCGTGGAAGAATATCTTGAACTCCTTATATTCAGCAAGGAAGGCGTCGTATACACCCTGAGTCGTGAGGGTCGCTGCCAGAGGAAGGTAGCCGCCAGTGATGCCCTTTGCAACGCACATGATGTCTGGTACGATGCCCTCATGCTCGCAGGCGAACATCCTTCCTGTCCTTCCAAACCCCGTGGCGACTTCATCGGCAATCATTAAGATATTATGTTTAGTGCAAATCCTCCTCAACTCTTTTAAGAAGCCCTCTGGCTGGTTCAGCATTCCCGCAGCACCCTGAACCAGAGGCTCGATTACGAGGGCGGCTATTTCATTCTTATTCTTCCTTATCGCACCTTCCACCTCTTTCAGGCAGGTAATTTTGCATGAAGGATATTCTTTCCCCAGATGACAGCGGTAACAGTAAGGTGAGTTGACCTGGATGGTCTGGAACAAAAGGGGTCTGTAAATCTCATGGAAGAGGTCCATGCCTCCCAGACTGACAGAGCCAATGGTATCACCGTGATACGCATTCTTGAAGGTCAGGAACTTAGTCTTACTCTTTGACCCCTTGTTCTGCCAGTACTGGAATGCTATTTTAAGGGCAATCTCAACGGAAGTAGACCCGGAGTCTGAGTAGAAGACCTTAGCGAGATGTCTGTTTTCACCGACCACTGACCACTGACCACTGACTTCGGCACTATCTCCATCAGCCTCTTTGCCAGCTCAACAGCCGGGACATTGGAAAGCCCAAGGAGCGTCGAATGGGCCACCTTTCCAAGCTGGTCTTTTATTGCTTTATCGATCTCCCTCTTTCTATGCCCGTGGACAGTAACCCATAGGGAAGAGACTCCATCCAGATATCTATTCCCGTGGATGTCGTACAGGTAAGAGCCCTTGCCTTTTTCAATAATCAGGTTGGACTCTGAAAGCCACTCCTGCATCTGGGTGAAAGGGTGCCAGATGTATTTCTTGTCCCATTCTTCAAGCCTTTTTACTTCCTTTTTTCCTAACATATCAGGTCAAGTCTCACTCGCTCTTCTACTTCCTTTACCAAAGAATGGAAACCCTCTTCAGTATCAGGCCTTTCTATGTGCCTGACTATTCCTAAAATAGGCACTTTGCCGATACTCTCAATAACCGCAGGGGCGGTTTTTTCCGCAACACCTGCGCTCGCTTCATCATAATTATTTATGATTACTCCAAGGACCTTTATCCGTGAAACCCTTGCCTGTCTGATGGTTAGCAAGGTGTGGTTGATAGTGCCGAGCCCAGGCTTTGCAACGATAATGATGGGTAAATCCAGGTCTTTGATGAGGTCTGTAACTAAATATTTTTTATAAATCGGAACAAGGAGGCCGCCAACACCTTCAACAATAACCATCTCGTGTCTTCGTGAAAGCTCCTCGTATGCGGCCGTTATCCTTCTTATGTCTATTTTTAACTTCTCTCTCTCGGCAGCAACTGCGGGAGCCACAGGGGTTATAAGGCAGTACGGATTTACGAGGAATATATTGTCCTCAACCCCGGCACTTTTTATCAAGAAGCGAGCATCGTCCCATCCACCTGTGGCAACAGGCTTCATCACGCCGATGTCAACGCCCTTTTCTCTGAATGCGGCGGCCAATGCCCCAGCAATAATTGTTTTACCGACTCCTGTGTCGGTTCCCGTGATAAAGAAGCTCTTCATGATAAAATTCCTCCGTTCATATCTTACCTAAAAAATGCATTTGGACACAGATGAACACAGATTTGCACTGATAATTCAAAGACTTAGAGAAAAACATATCCTCACCTTTTGGATGATGTCTTTATTTCATGTATTATTTGTTTTCTCTGTGTTTATCCGCCTTAATCTGTGTCCCATTGCAGTATTCATATCTTTACTCCCCATGCGTAAATAACTTCAAATGTGGCTGTTATCCCATCATTATCCCCGTACCGATCTTTATATATTCTGAATATGTTATTCAACAAGGTTCTTGACGGCTGAAATTCCTTTGATGGGTTTCCGGCGCCGATGGCCTTGAGAGACCGTAAAAGGGCATCAGGGGATTGATAGCGGCTTTTTATTAAAGCTGTTTTAACCTCGACATTCTTGAACCCGGTAAACTCCATGAGGGTTTTGACATCTTTGGAAGACTCGAACCTCATCATCTTTGGCATCCCTTCTATTCCTATAGAGCGCCATGCCGAACTGTATGAGTCGGCAAGCTCCATAAGGGTCTTTTCGCCAAAGGTAGAAAAATAAAACATTCCATCTGGCTTGAGAATCCTGAATGCCTCATTCACGGAGTTATGGAGATTGGTCCACTGGAAGGCAAGGCTTGAGAAAGCAAGATCAAAGGTTTCATCCTTATACGGAAGGTGCTCCGCATCGGCCTCAGCCAGAACGGCTCCAGTCATACCGGCCTCTTTCAGCATTCCCCAGGCTATGTCGCATCCGAATGAGCTGGTCTTTGGAAACCTGGAGGAAAACTCCTTTGTCGCAAACCCAGTTCCTATGCCTATGTCAAGGGTTCGGAGTTCGGAGTTCGGAGTTCGGAGTTGCAAGGGAAACAAGGAAACGAGCTTTCCCGCTACCTCTTTTTGGAGGCGAGCGTTTCCTTCATAGAAGGGCGCCTGTCTGGAAAAGGCCTGTCTTACCCTATTCTTGTTAATTGCCACTTCTAAATTCATTTAAAAAACCTTCAAGTTCTGTATTAAACCAGTCAGGACGGGTCAGAAAGGGGGCATGTCCCTCGTCGTGATGGCTCTCAAGCCGTACCTTCTTTATCCTGTCAGCCATAAAGACGGCAGCTTCATGGGAAGATATCCTGTCAAGCATCCCGTGAACTATCATTGTCGGGTGGCTTATCTTTATCAGTTCCCCTCTTAAATCTGTATCTGCCAGTGTCTTCAGATATCCTTTTAATATCTCCTTAGACGGCCATTCATTGACAGCAACTGTCTCCCATACCTCTTCAATTATGGGCTCCCCTTCAACCATCAAAGAGCAGAACTCAACCATCGCCCTGTTGACATCCCTGTCGATCTGCCTTTCCAGACGCCGTAACATGGCCTCAGGCTGGCCATAGGGAAAATCCTCTGATGCTACAAATTTAGGTGTTGTGCTGACAAGGATAAGAGAATGAAGTATCTCTGGATAGGTGCCGGCAACTTTTATGGCTACAGAGCCTCCCATAGACCAGCCTACAAGAGAGACAGGCCCTAATGATAGACCTTCTATAAACTCTTTAACATCTCCTGCCAGGGTGTCAAAGGTATAATCATCAGATGGGCTGGACTCACCATGTCCCCTGAGATCGAGGGTTATGGTTTTAAACTTTTCAAAGAAGTGTTCAACCTGGTATTTCCAGACCCTGGATGACATTCCCCATCCGTGTAGAAAAAGGATGGGCTTCCCCTCCCCTGAAACATCATAGTTCAGTTGCAGTCCACTTTTGGTCAGGAAATAAGGCATAACTCCCTCCCTACTTTTGAAAAAGCATCCAGCGCCATATCCAGGTCATCATAGCTATGGTTTGCCATTACCGTAGCCCTCAGCCTGCTCTTACCTTCAGGGACTGTCGGCGGTCTTATCCCTGATACAAATACCCCTTCTTCCAGGAGCCTTCTGCTGAATTCCATCGTCTTTCCCGTATCTCCAATGAAAACAGGGATTATCGGCGTCTCGCTTCCCATAGTGTCAAATCCCATCGAGTCAAGCCACTTCTTAAGATACCATGTTTTCTTCCAGAGCGCTTGCCTCAGCTCAGGCTCATCTTCAACCAGGTCAATGGCAGCTATGGCCGAGGCAAGGACAAAAGGAGGAAGTGAGGTAGAGAATATGAACCCTCTTGCCTTGTTTGTCAGGTAATCAATAAGTTCTCTGCTTCCGGCAATATATGCCCCGAATGTCCCCAGGGCCTTTCCCAGGGTCCCCATCTGGATGATGTTTTCTTCACACTCCAGGCCGAAATGTTCCAGGCTTCCCTTTCCTGTCTTACCTAAAACTCCGGTTGCATGAGCATCGTCAACCATGACCATAGCCCCATATTTCTTAGCGAGAGTGACTATCTCAGGAAGGGGAGCAATGTCACCGTCCATGCTGAAGACGGAGTCCGTGACGATTAACTGCCGTGAGATGTGAGACGTAAGACGTGAGACATTATTGCCGACCACTGGCCACTGACCACTGACCACTTTTAAAAGTCTTTCCAGCCCCTCTACATCCTTATGCGGATACCTTTTGAGCTCCGCCCTTGATAGGGCACATCCATCTATTATGCTGGCGTGATTAAGCCTATCAGAGAATACAATATCGCCATGCCAGACCAGTGCGGGAATGACGCTGGTGTTGGCAGTGTAACCTGAATTAAATACGAGTGCGGCCTCTGTACCCTTGAATCTGGCGATCCTCTCCTCCAGTTCCTCGTGAAGCTTCATTGTTCCTGAGACAAGCCTCGAAGCTCCGCTTCCCACTCCATATCTTTCGATTGCCTTTATGGCAGCTTCTTTCAACCTTGGATGGTCTGCAATGCCAAGGTAGTTATTGGAGCAGAGAAGGACGACGTCCTTACCATCTATCTTTACCCGTGGACCCTGAGGGCCTTCGATGGTGCGGAGGGTGCGGTAGAGGCCGGAGGCCTTAAGATTTTCAAGTTCTTTGGTTAAGAAGTCCATAAAATGAGGATTGTCATTCTGAGCGTAGCGAAGAATTTATAGACCCTTCACTACGTTCAGGGTGACAAATATACAATCAATAATTTTCTACTTCCAGCCCTAAATCTTCTATCATCTGCAAAAGCTCATCAGGTTTCCGTCCTTTTGTGAGGAGATAATTTCCAATCAGAGTCCCGTTGGCCCCAGCCATGAATATCATGGATTGAAGGTCCCTGAATGTCACCTCCCTGCCGCCGGAGACAATTATATTTTTCTTTGGAAGTATGAACCTGTAGATAGCAATGGTTTTCAGCCCATCAAGGGGTTGGACGGTCTTCATCCCCTCCATCTTTGTACCTTTGATAGGGTTCAGGAAATTCATGGGGATGGAGTCAACATCAAGGTCCTTCAGGGTAAAGGCCATCTCGACCCTCTGCTCAAGAGATTCCCCGAGGCCTAAGATGCCGCCACAGCATGTCTTAAACCCAAGCTCCTTGGCCATTCTGACCGTGTTTACGTCTTCTTCGTAGTCATGGGTAGTGCAGATATTTGGAAAGAAGGAACGGGCTGTCTCAAGATTGTGATGATAACTCTCAAGTCCGGCCTCTTTCAGTCTTAAAAGGCTATCCCTCTCCATTATTCCAAGGGATGCGCACCTCTCCATGTCGCTTCCTATCTTCTGAAGGGCCTGGCAAAGTTGCTCCAGCTCCTTTTCACTCTCAACCCTCGTACCGCTGGTGACAATGCTGAACTCCCTTGACTTCATTCCCTTTGCCTTTTCTGCGGCATCTGCTATGACTTCAGGCTCTATGAGGCCATATTCGGTGGCATTTGTGTTGTAAAATGCAGACTGGCCGCAGAATGAACAGTCCTCAGGGCACCTGCCGGACTTGGCGTTGACAATGGAGCATAGGCTTACCTTGTTACCTTTAAAATGTTCCCTGATCCTGTTGGCAGCTGCTAAAAGGTCATAAACCCTGCTTCCTTCGAGCCTTATCAGGTCACAGGCGGCTTTATAGCCAACCTCTTCCCCGCTGATTATCTTTTCAGCCAATTCAAAGATCTCTTTACTGTTCAATTAAAGCCTCCCTGCCATTTTAAGGTACCATCGAATCAGGGCCATTGTCAACATCATCTGAGGTGTAAGTTGACAATCCATTCAAAAAAAACTGATAGAGAAGTTTATACCAAGTTGCTTTCAAACATTAAAGATATACATAGCTGAAAGCTTACTTGGTATTATACCAGGACCATAGAGTTATTTAATGTCTGATAGCTAATTGGTATTATTTCTTTCCCTGAGAAAAGCGCTTGAACTTCTCTATTTCTTCATCTTTTCCAAGCAACACCAATATATCCCCTTCGGAGATAACGTCTTCTGCGCATGGACCAGCCAGAACCGCGCTCCCTCTCTGGATCAGGATTACGGAAACCCCGAATTTATCGCGCAAATCCAATTTATCCAAGCTTTTACCCCAAAAGTCCTTGGGGGCCTTGGTA
The DNA here is from genome assembly GCA_030646755.1 of Deltaproteobacteria bacterium. Lineage (GTDB taxonomy): Bacteria > Desulfobacterota > JAENJC01 > JAENJC01 > JAENJC01 > JAUSKU01. The sequence goes on along the minus strand of JAUSKU010000092.1, from coordinate 5,783 downwards.
TCAAGTATGCTATAACCTTTCAGGATGTGGAATTCGCCGAGGAAGCTGGGGGCTGTAAGCCTCTCTGCCAGTGAGTATGCCATGTCCTTTTCAGGGAGTATTACCTCATCCACGCCTATCTTCTTCAGGACCCTGGCATGCTCTTCAGTGAAGGCCTTGACAATCAGATGTCTGACACCCATCTCCTTCAGGTAAAGGGCAACGAGCATACTGGCATCCATCTTTTCTCCAAGGCTTACAATGCCTGCATCCACCCCTTCCAATCCCAGGGCCTTGAATATGTCCTTATCAGATGCATCTCCTTCCACAGCCTGGACTGCGTAAGGCTTTACGGCCTGGACAACTGCCTTGTCCCTGTCAACGGCAATCACCTGATGTCCTCTTTCTTTGAGGGCCTTTGCCACATTGAAACCGAAGTTTCCGAGTCCTACAACTATAAATACGCCCATCGTTACCCCAGTTCCTTTATCTTTTTAATATCCTCATCCTTGCCCATCAATATCAGCAAATCGCTGTCCTTTATAACGGTGTCCATTGGCGGGATCATTACCATTCGCTCCGGGATGAACTCCTTGATCGCGATCACCTGCACCCTGTAGCGGCTGATAAGCTTTATTTCTTTTAGAGTCTTTCCTAAGAAAACGCCGGGCGGGGCAACCTCGACGATGCTGTATCCGGGAGTCAATGGGATATGTTCCATGACATTCGTGGTTCCAATAGATTTTGCAGTCCTGATGGCCATTTCCTTTTCAACATGAACCACCGTAGTGGCCCCAACCATTTCAAGGACAGTTGAGTGATCGTCAGAGAGGGCCTTTACTATTATCTCCGGGACTCCCATCTCATGGAGGTACATTGTCACAAGGACGCTGGCATCAACTTTTTGCCCAAGGCTTACCACCGCCACATCTGCCTTGTCGACCTTAAGGGCCTCAAGGGTTGCCTTGTCTGTGACATCCGCAACATAGGCCCGTGTGACCAGGTCTTTTATATCCTGGATCAGTTCCTCATTTTGGTCTATGGCCACTACCTCGTGACCATCTTCAAAAAGGACCCTGGCAACATTGAACCCGAAATGTCCAAGTCCGATTATAACAAATCTTCTCTTCATACCTTATCCTATAATAACGTTTTCTTCCGGGTGCCTGTAGGTCCCTTTTGCCTCTCTCTTTGCAAAGGCTATGGCTATGGTCAAAGGCCCAAGACGTCCGGCAAACATGAGTAAAATCAAAAGAAACTTTGTTGAATAACTTAATTTAGGAGTTATTCCCGTGGAAAGCCCCACAGTACCAAAGGCTGACACGGCCTCAAATAGGAGGTTGACAAATATTCCCCTGCTCTCCGGGTGAGGAGTTGCCCCAAGTTCAGCCCCCAGGATGAATATGACAAATGTTACCACAAGAACCCCTGAAATCAAGCCTACTGAAAAAGCCTTAAATACCACATCCTTTGGGATAGTCCTGTTGAAGAGGCTCACATCCTCCCTGCCCCTGTACCTGCTTATGGCCAGGGCCATAAATACCCCTATGGTGCTCGTCTTGATCCCCCCGCCGGTGGAACCAGGGGATGCCCCTATAAACATCAGTAGTATCGTAAAGAAAAGGGTCGCATCAGTCATTATCCCGTAGTCGAGAGTATTGAAACCTGCGGTCCTCGGTGTCACGGACTGGAACCATGATGCAAGTATCTTTGTCTGCATGGGAAGGCCCTGAAGGGTGTTGTTCCATTCGAGGAGCATGAATATCAGCGTACCTCCCAGCAGCAGCACGCCTGTAACCATCAGGACAAGCCTGCTGTGAAGAGATATCCTTGCCATCCTGCTGAATATCCCGGCCCTAAGCTCATGGAGAACCACAAAACCAAGTCCTCCAGCTATGATAAGGACGGTTATGACGAGATTTACAAGGATGTCCCCCTTGTAATCCATGAGGTTATTGGAGAATATTGAAAAACCGGCATTGCAAAAGGCCGAGATCGAATGAAATACGGCATAGTAGCTCCCTGTCAGCATGGAAAAGGAAGGGACAAAGCGGATACTTAGGAGAAGCGCACCGATAAGCTCTATTGTGGCCGTGAATATTATAACTGCCTTAAGGAGGGGATAGAAACCCTCCCCCCCCTTCTGACTGAAGGTCTCTTCTGCAGTCTTGCGCCCGTAATAAGGGATTGCCTTCCCGAGCATGGCCATAAAAAAGAGCGAAAAGGTTATTATCCCGATACCGCCGCACTGGATAAGGCCCAGGATAACTATTTGGCCGAACACAGAAAAATCCTTACCTGTATCCAAAACGGTGAGCCCGGTGACACAAACCGCTGAAGTAGAGGTAAATAATGCATCAATTGGGTGGATGTCCCCTTTTGTTGTAGCCATGGGGAGCATCAACAGTAGGGCACCGATAAGAATAATAGCAGCAAAGCTTGCTATTAGTTGATGCGGGGGGCTTAGCTTCGACAGTAATTGTCTGAACAATCCATATCCTCCATCCGATTGAGATGGAGTTTATTTATTTTCGAGCATTCTGTCAATCGAATTTGTTATAGAAGCCAAGCAGGAAAAGCGATAATGGTTATCTATAGGATATTGACGGTTGTCCCGTTTCCGATGGTGATCTGAATATCCGTATCATTTACATCTCTGAAGCCTTGATCGTTCGGGTCAGAGCTGAAGTTTACACTGGTTGCTCCCGTTGCTATGGTATTAAATGTGATGGTGCAGAGGACTCCAGTTCCGGATGCCCCGCCTTTCGTGCTGTCAAGCCGAGTTATCCCAAAACTTCTCTTTACAAGACCCTCTCCTGCAGATATCTCTCCCCCGACAAGGAGGTCGCTGACCGTGGCTCCGTTCTGCTTCAGGAAGTCTCCGACAGCGCCGCTACTGTAGCTGACCTTTTGAGGGTCGTATACAACATAAAAGGCGGCATAGTACAGGTCTTCTACATTTTCTATATAAACCCTCAGCGTAAACTCATCTCCATTTTTTACACTTACGGTGGAAGGGTCCGTAAAGACCTTCGGGCTTACCGTTGAAGGACCTGTGGGGTTGTCCACACCTTCCCAGCGAGAGCAGCCGCCCAATATCAGTAAGGCTGAGGCCAAGGCTAAGACTGAGAATTTCTTCACCCTTAACCCTGACCTTAACCTCGATCTTAACCTTAACCTTATCATTGTTTGACCTTTCCGAAGTTTGTTCCAAGGACAATAAGGTCATTGCCGTCGACCCTTCCGTCCCTGTTTATATCCGCTTCTCCACCGGTTGAACTTCCAAAGGCAATGCCAAGCCTACCTAAATCAAAGCCGTCGACCCTTCCATCACCCTGCCCGGATTTGCTGTTTATGTCGGCAGGAGTATAGACGAAGGCCGTGGGCGATATGGTGCTTTCATTACCTAAGTTGTCAACGGCCTCCACGCTGAGGTATAACGTTTTTCCAAATTGGTCGCTCGATATCTCTCCGCTGGTGTAAGATGCCGTGGTCCCTGTGCTTGTCCAGTTCAATATGTCTGTCCCGCCGGAAGTGGTCCCGATAGCAACCCTATATTCCTTCAGCCCCGCAGTGGTGTCGGAGAGAGAAGTCCATGATGCGACAATCTTTGAGTAGGAATAGTATGTCTGCCCTGAGATAGCCACTGCACTGTCAAGGGAAATGGTCGGTGTAACACCTGGTCCGGGGCCTGGAGCAGTGGTATCCACGGTAAAAGACACTTCAGCAGATCCGGTATTTCCAGCCAGATCTGTAGCCTCAACCCTGACGGTATGAGGACCGTCCGTTAATGAGTCAAGATTATTTCCAGATACCTTGTTGACAATAATTCCATCAACTTTTACAACTGTAGTCCCGTCACTAACCGAGAATGTTAATGTAGGCGTCTTGTTATTGGTTATTCCTGTTGCAGGAGATGAAATGGTTACTGTTGGCGGGATGGTATCAAGAGTAATGCTGGAAGTAGAAGTTGCAATATTCCCGACAGTATCCGTAGCGGTTACTGTGACATTGTTAACACCCTCCATCAGTCCGGTAATGGTATAACTCCATGTTGTCCCGGTGACAGCAGCGGCGCCGTCAGAGGCATTGGTATCAGTCGCAACCGATACAGTCGATCCGGCCTCAACAGTCCCTGTGATGGTCTGAGAGTTTATCTTTGTTGGCGTGCTGACAGGATCGATAATTATAGCTGTTACAAGAGTATCCACTGTAAAAGTAACTTCAGCAAATCCAGTATTCCCAGCCAGATCCGTGGCCTCAACCCTTACAGTATGTGAGCCATCCGAAAGGGTATCCAGGTTATTTCCAGATACCTTGCTAACAATTACCCCATCTACTTTTACAACCACGGTCCCGTCACTTACAGTATAAGTCAGTGTAGGAGTGCTGTTATTAGTTATCCCTGTTGCAGGAGATGAAATGGTTACTGTTGGCGGTATGCTGTCATATGTGATGCTGGCGTTAGCCGCTGCAGAATTAGTAGCTGCATCGGTGGCGGTTACGGTGATTCCGTTGGCTCCCTCAACAAGGTCAGTGATAGCACAGCTCCATGCTGTAGACGACGGGTAACTGACCGTACCAGCGGTTGCTGTGGTACTTGTTACAGCGATGGTAGCCCCGCTCTCCCTTGCCCCGCTTATGGTCTGGCTGTTAATGTTTGTGGGTGATGTCACGGTATCGATGCTTACCGTCGGTGGGATGGTGTCAACAGTGAAGGTAACCTCAGCGTATTCTGTATTTCCTGCAAGATCAATAGATTCTACGCGAACGGTGTGAGAGCCTTCTGTTAGAGCGTCAAGCGAATCTTCCGAGACCTTTGATACTTTATTGCCGTCTACTTTAACTGTTACAGTCCCGTCAGAGACAGTGTAATTGAGCAGAGGGGTGTTGTCGTTTGCAAAACCGGATGAAGGAGATGTTATGTTCACAGATGGAGGTACAGTATCGAGAGTAATACTGTCTGAATAAGCACTTGAAATATTTCCAGCCGCATCCATAAACTGGACATAAATCGTTTTGGTCCCATCACCTGAATTAAGGCGGAAGCTCTTTGATTCAGCATAATCCTCCCATCCTTTCCATGATAAACCGTCAGTGCTAAATATCATTTTTGTTACGCCGCTTCCAGTATCGAAGGCGGATAGAGTGAGGTTCACAGCCAAGATATTTGTGTAAACAGCGTCATTATTAACAGTTACTGAGCCTGTCGGCGCAATGGAGTCGATAGTGTATACCTCCGTTTTAACAGATTCCTTGTTACTGTTTTGATCTATGGAGTAGAACTTCAGAGTGGTTGTAGTTGTTATACTTACAGGGGCAGTGTAAATTTCCGATGGCGTTGAGCCATCAATAGAATAGTAAGTCGTACCTGCCTCGGAGGCGGTTAACGTGACTGTTTGTGGAGCATTATATAGGCCTCCTGCGGGTGACGAGGTTGTAACAGGAGGTGTGACATCGAGGTTGTAAATCTCTGTCTTAATGCTTTCTATATTCCCTGCTGAGTCGACTGCAAAGAATTTCAGCGTGGTATTCGTTGCGATATATATAGGCACGCTATATTTGCTGCTTGCGGTTGTCGGCGAGGTTCCGTCAGTTGTGTAATATATTGTCGCAGTCTCGCTTGCGGTCAGGGTGACACTCTGAGAGGAGCTGTAGTTGCCGCCTGGCGGTGTTGCAGTGGTGACAGGCGGGGTCTTGTCAACCGTTACACTCACCCCTGCCCCCGGGGTCTCAACATTCCCTGCCATATCCGTCGCCCTGCTCTTTATGGTGTAGCTGCCGTCAGATGGGAGCGTCCATGA
>JAUSKU010000083.1 GCA_030646755.1 Deltaproteobacteria bacterium | reverse complement strand
TTTCAAGCAACTTTTTGCCACTTGCAATTCGTGCCATAGTCTCACCTCCAATGGGATGAGACCATTATTACATATTTGAATTAGAAATGGAATAAGAAGACCGGGGATTAAGTGTAAAAAAAGCTTAACCATCACCTTCTTTACCATCGAAGAGGTTGTGAGGAGTATCCATATAGATATTGGGCAGGTCTTCTGGCTCTCGGTTCATCCTACTCCCCACACCTTCCCATCGTAACGACAGTGGCATTTGTGGGTTTCATCCCCGATTACAGCGGCGGGTCCGCGGGGGCTTTACACCCCACTTCCCTTTTTAATCCAAAACAGGAACCCGGATACGGCATTATTTAATTGTCTCTATTTTTTAACATAACCTACCTTTGCGGTCAAGGAGTTTTAGTCTTTATCCTCCAGCCATTAATAAATACGCCTCCATAAACTTGTCCAGATCTCCGTCCAGTACGGCATCCACATTTCCGGACTCAAAGTTTGTCCTGTGGTCCTTGGCAAGCCTGTAAGGCTGGAGAACATAAGAGCGTATCTGGCTCCCCCAAGCTATGTCCTTCTTAGACTTATAGAGGGTGTCCATCTCCTCGGCCTTTTTCTCCATCTCCCTTTCATACATCCTTGCCTTGAGAATCTTCATGGCCATGGCCTTATTCTTGTGCTGGGAGCGCTCGTTCTGGCACTGAACGACTATATTAGTGGGCAGATGGGTTATCCTTACAGCCGAATCTGTCTTATTGACCTTCTGCCCGCCTGCCCCCTGGGCCCTGTAGGTGTCTATCTTGAGATCTGCCTCGTTTATGTCTATGACAATGTCGTCCTCTATTTCCGGGTATACGAAGACTGAGGCAAAGGAGGTGTGCCTGCGCTTGGCAGCATCAAATGGGGAAATCCTCACCAGCCTGTGGATTCCTATCTCAGCTTTGAGGAAGCCGAAGGCATATTCTCCTGAGACCGTAAACGTAACGCTCTTAACCCCCGCCTCTTCACCGGCTTGATAGTCAACAATATCTGAACGGAACCCCTTTTTCTCAGCCCACCTGAGAAACATCCTCAGGAGCATCTCGGCCCAGTCCTGGGATTCTGTGCCACCTGCGCCGGGATGTATGGCAACTATGGCGTTGTTGTGGTCATTGGGGCCCGAGAGCATCCTTCTGAGTTCTATCCCCTTTATCTCCTCGGATAGCCTTAGAAGTTCACCTTCCACGTCAAGGGCCACGCCGTCGTCGCCCTCTTCCACAGCCATTTCATAAAGACCCCTGGCATCATCAAGAGCAGTCTTACATCTCTTCCACTCATCAATGGCCTGCTGAAGGCTGGATCGCTCCTTCAGGAGCCTCTGGGCAGACTCATTGTCATCCCAGAAGTCCGGCCTTGAGATGATCGACTCCAACTCCATAAGCCGCTGTTCCTTTGTATCTATGTCAAAGATGCCCCCGTAAGGCGTTAATCTTTCCCTCCAGCTCCGTAAACTGTTCCTTCAAATCAATCGGCATTTTTATTACTCCTTTTCTTTTATTTTATCTGAATTCAAACCTGAACTTCACATCAGCCCCCACGTCCCCCTCTCTGCTGGCCCCAAAGCTGCTCCAGCCTCCTATGAGAGAAACGTTTCTGTAAAGTTTATACTCCATCTGGGCCTCCTGTTCGCCTGTGCCGGAAAGACCTCTGGAATATATTAAGATGGTATCCTCAGTGAGCTCTTTCCCTACCGTAAGCTTGGGCTCCGTACTCCCGGTAACCTTTGAATAATAAGGGTCTATATGAAAACGCTCAAACCCTATGTAATCCTTGAATTTATCCTCCACCCCCCTCGACAGGAATGAGGCTGCACCGTATGCAGGAGCCCCTTCCCCTCTCTCCTGCAGGCTCTTAGAGGTGACGCCTAAAGATATGAGGGAGGCTATGTCGAGTTCCGACAAAGATGGGGTCGAGGTCATGGTTACTTTGAGGTCATTTATATTCCCTTGCACCAGGATCTGAATATCATAATCCTTGCCCTCTATATTGTCCCGAACCTTTCCCTCCGCAACAAAGTCAAATATCGGCTCAATCTTTTTTGGGTCAGGGAACTCTATTATACCAGAGGTTATCGTGAATTCATGATCTTTATAAAAGACCTTTCCTGTTATTACCTCTATCCCGCCTGCAATCCCGAACCGAGAAGTATCTCCCTTCAAGCGTACCTCGCCCTTCAGCTCTCCCCTTCCCGCGTTACTATCAAATATAAGGTTACGGTCCGCCCTGAAGTTTATATCCAGCCTCAAAGCACCCTCACCTTCTTTAAAGGCCGCAGGCTCTTGCAATCTCCGCCGGAATGAAGGCAGAAATGTCTTCCAGTCTATCTTTTCGCTATATCTGGCATTAACTACGTTTATGTCACCGCTCAGAAGAAGTGAAGGATAGTCACCGGTCAGCCTGAGATTCCCTTCCACCTCGCTGGAAAGCCATTTGGGGTAAGGGAGATGGATTCCGCTCAGGTCAAACGATATATCTATTCGTTTAAGGCCAAGGCCAGCCATCTTTATACTTCCGTCACCCTTAATATTCCCATTCCCAACCCTTCCGGTGAGGGATTCCAATATTAAAGAGTCCCCGCTCATGACAATAGCAGCCGAAATCCCAGTAAACAAAGGCTCAAAAGCCTTGAACCCTATGACCCCATCCCTGACAACTAGCGTCCCTTCAATCTTCGGCGGTTTCCCTGAGATGGCCAGCTTTATATCAGCGATACCGTCTCCTTTTTCTATCGCTTTAGTAAAGAGCTGTAAAAGATAGAGGTCAAGAGTTCCGTTGATAAGGAGATTGGGTTCCCCGTCCATCCCTATCCAGCCGGATGTATCAAGTCCAGTCCCCTTGCCTGATAATTGAAAGGTCTTAAAGATTATCCTTCCATCCCTCAGCTCAATCTCTATATCCTTTCTGTTTTTTACAAAGAAAGGGTCATGGACCAGTTGAAACTTTGATATAGACCCTTTTGCAGAACTCCCTTTAAGATTTGAGAGTTCTCCATCCGCATCAAGGGTCCCGGATACGCTCCCTGTCACACCTTCCAGTTTATCTATTCCCATTAGATAAGGGTTAATAGAAAGGTCTGTCGTGCTTAAACTGACATGAAAAGGTTTATTGCCCTGGAACAGAAGATCCCCTGTTATTTCAGAGCCAAAAGCACTTCCTGCTGCCGTTAACCGCATGTCGGAAAAGGAGAGGGATAGATTTCCTCCCCCGATATCAATATTCTTGTACCTGAAATCTTTCAAAGAGGCCATGCCCTTGAAGAACGGGTTTTTTATGTTTCCCGAAACCTCCCCCAGCAGCACTAAGGAGCCGTCCAGCGGGATTCCGACCTTCTTTAAGGCTGAAAGGTTTTTGATGGATAAAGGTGTGGATGAGATACGGAGGCTCGCGTCACCTTCAGGGCCGACCTCTCCGTCAACTGCAATCCTTTCCCCGTCCCTCAAGGCCTCCCCCTTGTCAATAAAGAGCCTTCCCTTCTGAAGCCTGCCTTTCAGATTAATGGTATCAATATCTTCTCCAATTATGCTCACCCTGGTGGCTTTTATATCTATATCTCCATCCAGGGACCTTAATCCCCCCTTTACCTTCCCACTTACTGACAACTCCCCTGTAATCCGGGCATCAATCCCGGCAAAAGAGGCCACGTCTTCCAATCTTCCTTTTTTCAACTCAATTATCGCATCCAGCCGCGGCGTCTCCTCCTTCAGGGACACCTCTCCCTGAAAAGATACAGATGCCCCCCCGCGGGTAACCTTTAGACCGGTAGTAGTCAACACCATCTCTTTAAACCCGATATGACCGGAAACTGTGCCGGCCTGGTATTTCCCCCAAGACAGATTGCTAAGGGACAGGCTCCCTTCAACCGCCGGGCCGCTTAGTGGGCCGGTAACCCTCCCCTTCGCCGTGCCTTCGCCGTTAACATACCCTCCAAATTCTCTCAAATCGCTGCTCTTCAGGTTGAGGGACAGAGACAACCTTCCGTCAACCAAATCGCCTGAGGCTGAAACCGTTGAGGCAGGGGTCTCTATCCCCAGAGACTCAAACCTTGTCGCGTTGCCGTCATATGAAATTCGTGCATTTACACTGCTTTTGGAAATCTTTGGCGAAGATGACTTCCCGTCAGAAATTGTTAAACCCTCAACCTGCAAGCTCGAAGTCGCGTCAAAGATCAGTCCCGGCTCAAAGCTGCCCATAATGTCGATATTCCCTGAAACCTTGCCGGTTGCCATTATTCGCTTCTCAGTGGTCAGCCGCCAGAGTTTAGCAAGGTCACTCAGTTCCATACCCGTAATCGCGACAGTTCCTCCAAACTTCTTCTCCCCTTTCAGATCAAGGCTGAAAGTACCCTTCAACCTGCCTCCCAACATGTCAGCAGCAAGCTCTTCTATGCGCGCCGCCTCGGAGTCTGCATTTACCCTTGTGGAGACCTTATTCATCGGCACCCCGGCCACTTCAAGACGCGGAGAAGTCACATCCCCTTCGATCTTTAACTTTTCAGCCGCTCCCCACTGACCAGCGGCGACTGAACAGTTCATGCGGATATCCGCTGTTCCCTTCAGGCGCGGAGACTTTTCGACATAATGGTTCACCAACTCGACCGGCATTTTTGATCTGAAATCAATATCAAATGACGACTCCTTTAATGAATTCCACTGACCCTTGGTCGAAAAGCTGGTTGACGTCTGCCTGATTCTGAAACCATCTAATTCTATATCTTCTGCCTTAGCATCACCAGTGGCATCCAAACCATCCCTGTCACCCTTTATGACTGCCGAAAGATTCACTTTACCTTTCAAGACCTTGACCTTTTCGCTTACCGCCGGCCACTGACCGATGGCCACACTTCTTACAGCATCAAGGCTCAGTTCCGACGAAAGCTTTGTCACCCATTCAGCAGTAGCAAATTTCAGATAAAGCCCTTCCGCAGATACATTCCCCTCCTGCAAATGAAAGGTGCTCTTTATTATCGTCAGATTATCAGGTGTTACCATGAAATCGCCTTTCATGGATATTATCTTCTGGGCAAATTCCTTGACCTTGATATCTGCAGACGAGTTTGCAAGGATGAAGCCGTATTGTTTCTTCTCCACATCCGGCCTGACCTTCATATCTATGTCGTTGAAAGCTACCTCCAGAGGCCTCTCAGGATAACTTACCGCCATCGTGCCTTTAGAAATCCTTACCTCCCTGAGGGCAAACCTGAAAAACCCCTTCGGACCCTTCAGGAAATCAAGGGATGGGAGATTGGCGATCTTTCCCTTCTCAATCCTTAAATAAACGGAGGGGTTCTCAAGCTCTATGAAACTTATCCCTATCTCCCTCTTGAGAACGTTAACCCATGGAAAGAATGAGATACGGACGCTTTTAGCAGCAACAATTGCAGTCTTTTCCTTGCCATAGTTGGGCCTTATGGACACATCCCTTATGTACCAGCTCCCCCGCAGCCAGGCGATCTCCGGCCTTCCCATCTCCACCTTGCTCTGAAGCCTTTCCTCAAGGAAGTTCAGGAGGTAATGATGGGCCTTGTCTGCCACGGACTCGCTCCTCAATGCAAAGAATACCAGCGCTGTCGTGAGAACGACCCATGCAACAAAGAGCTTTAAAAAGAGCTTTCTGAGCTTACTGATCAATTATTCCCTCATTTTATATTAACCGGATTATTCTCATCCTCTGCCCATCTGGCAGGATTGTACATGATGTATTCGCGGACGTTGTTCAATTCTTCCTCATTTCTTAGCGCATGTTCGTAATAAATTCTTTGCCATAAACGACCGGGAATTGGATGCCATCCGTGGTTATTTACGCCGTTGATGTATGTATGCGTCGTCAAGGATTTGAACGCCTGAATTACACGCCCTAACGAATTGTCCGCAGTCCCGTAGGGGCGATCCTTGTGATCGCCCTTTTCTCCCATGCCATCCACAATCAGGGCGAATACAAGATTCGCCCCTACACTATACCACAATCGTTTTATCTATGGTCATTGTAAGGGCGATCCGGCGGGTCGCCAATTTTTTAAAAGTATAGACGCGACACCCATCGAAACTACAGTATTTGCACCCTATTTTCAATATCTTTGTAGCAGTTCAGTATTTGTAATATATTGCAATAAGATACTCGCTCAGCGGATTCTTGTTCCAGCAATAACCATTAATACCGCGAGCATTCCAGTGATAATAAAGAGGTAGCCGAGTTTGTACAAGCGAGCATATCTTTTGGACATGAGCTTTGAACCAAAGGAGACCCATATCCCTTTTCGATACAGTGAAACCTTTGAAATACTCAAAAATACGAGACCGATTATCGCGCAGGTCAAAGGTAAAATAAGCAAGAGAGATGGATTTAGTTTAACTTGGGGAGTGAGGATGGCAGCTAAGATGCCGATTATCATAACAATAATCAACGGGTCAACGTCTATCTGCCATAGATATGTTTTTCCATTTATGTCTTTCCTATACATCCAGAATGACATATGCTTTCCTTATGTGTGCCTAACGCTCGCCTCACAAGCGCAGGCTGGCGTGCGGCGTGCGGTACTTTGCAAGGCGCATGACAGTCAAGCGTCTTCCGTGGAGGCGGTTGTTATGCTGCCTTAGATACAAAAAATATTCGTTTCTCATCTCTGCCCGGACCTACTATTCCCATATCAATATTCGATTTCTTTCCTGAAAATACTGCAAGGGGATTCATGTCGAGCGGCCAGAAACGGTCAATTCGTTCTGCGTACAGCAATTCATAATCCTTTGAGACAACTGCCAGAACCGCACGCCTACCCGTAGCGCGTCCTGTTATAACCAAGGCTAGGACAGGATGAGCCTCGTTCGCGCTTCTCAATGGCACGCCATATACACGAGTAACATAATCCAGCCCACTAAACGGGAGAGCACAACTTTTGCCGTTCAGAATGTCTTTAATTAAATACCCTCCATCAGATACCAAAATCCTTGTCTCATTATTCCCCCATTTTAAGGAATCGGATGATTTGTAGGCTTCAAAAATCTTGGCAGATGGTTTAATTTGGCTGACTGGGACAGTATCAGTCGAATATCTAAATACACCAACGTCATGTAATATAGCGGGCTCAGTTCCTTTAATGTATTTGGAGACTGTTGAGACACCCAAAAAAATCGGGATTGTAATTGAAAGGGCAACTATTAGAAACGACCAAGCTTTAACTTTTAAAGGGGATAACTCAGACGAAGTGAATTTCGACCAAATCGAGCGAGCAACAATCCCAATTAAATAACCAATACCGCTGACAATTAGCCCATAAATTGGGCCGATGATAAACCCTATAGATGATGTTGAACTTGGTCGCCCGTACTTGATTTCATAAAACATTCCGCCCCAAAAAAAGGCAATTGGCGCTAACCCTGCAATTAACGCTAAGAAGAGTGGGAGTTGTTTAGGAAAACGGGTAAACATGCTTCATACCTCTAATGTGGCATAACGACCAAGCTCACTTGCACTTCTGGCGTGCGGCTCTTTGCAAGGCTCATGACGGTTAAAGCGTCAATGTGGAGCGGCTTGTTAGCTGAAGATTCCCTTTATTCTTTCTTGCCACTTTTTCGGATCACGCTTTAAATGCATTATTGCAGTAACAAGAATAAAGTCTTGCCGGGCTTGATACAAAACTCCGTAAGGAAATCTATTGGTAATACATCGTCTTGAACGGCTGGATATAAGGGGCCATGCGTCGGGAAAGGATTTAATACGGTCGAATGTGCTGTTAACCTCTGCTGCGAACTCATAGCCAAGGCCGGGACACTGCTCGTTATAGTAGTCTACAGCCTCTGTGAATTCTTGTTCAGCGCAGGAGATAACACGGATTTTCATCGTTTATTTATCCGCTCAAATACAGCCTCAGCAGAATCTGCCTCAAGCTGTCCAGCATCGAATGCATCTATTCTTGATTCCGATTCAGCGGCCCAAAGAGCGTCAATTCTGTTACCATGGCTTTTATCAAAGCTGTGAAAAAGTTCATCTATTAGTGCAGCCCGTTCCACAGGTTTAAGGCGAAGGGCTTCTTTAAGAATTGTTTGAGTTGCACTTGTCATATCGAGATTTCACCTCTTTTTTTGGGATTATGGATTCAAGAATATCAGTTTGCTGGATTTGTGTCAATTCCTCCCAGATCAACGAGTTATCGCCGATTGCTTAGCTCTTCATCTATTGAATCTTGAATAAAAGTTATTAAAAGAACGATTATTGCTGGCATAGATATCACTATTTTTGCTTTTGACACTTAACGTAAAGTATAACCAGACCGTGCCAATGAATTTGCCGCGTAGCGCCGCCGGCGTTCCCGCGGTCTGGTTGATACTTTTGTTATTTGCTGGTTTCATTTGTTATAAAGTTTATGTGGTACAATTCATCTTTTTAATATTTGCCGCACATTGAATTTCTCAATTTCTTTTTCCGGTATAAACTCAACTTTTAATCTGTTGAGATTTGGAATATCTTGTGAGTAATCTTTGATTCTATTGTAAAACTTAAGGATGTCGTCGGAATCTATTATTTCATTGTTGTAGACAATTAGCAGCACAGGGATTACTTGTTTTCTTGCAGCATTTTTATAATACGAAATATATGTATTTAGCTGGTAGAGAGTCTTTTGGATAATGGATTGTGGCAATTGATTTCTGAAATATTTTATTTCAACTATTCTGTCTGAATATGTTTTCGGCTTTGCTTTTAATAGAATATCTACCTCGAATTTGTTTCCAATCCTTTGTTGAGATAGAATTTCAAAATTCGGGCTCTTGTAATTTTCAAAAACTCGTACAATATCTTGCTCAATCCTAATGTAGTCTTGAAAAGGTGTTTTAGTTTGTAGGCTTATTTTCTGCGTACTTACAGGTTGAGTTACTTCTTCCAACTCAATTTCTTGAACTTCTTTCTTTGCTTTTTCCTCTTTCTCTTCTGGCGTGAGGGATTCAATTTCTATGTCTAATATTCTGATTTCTTTATCAAACTTCTCGTCAATTTTAGCTTGTCGCTTAAACCATCTTTTAAGTCCTATGAAACTTGAAGTGATGCCGAGTAATAAAAGCAAAAAGGAGACTTTCGGAATAATTTTCTGTATTCCAATTACCTGTTCTTGTTTTTTTGTAATAATGTGCTGAATAGGCTCCTGAAATTTATCAATGGCTTCTTTTTCAATATATAATCCGAAATCCTCCTTTAAATAAAGGTAAGGGGTCAGGATAGCTAAGCCAATTAGCACGAGACCAATCGAAACTAAAAATTTATTGATGTCTCCATATTCTATCTTTTGCATCTTTCTCTGACCCTATTCATGCCTTACTTTTTTCGACTTCAGGAATTTTCACCTAATATTCACATCACCTTCAACACATAACGCCAGAAATTAGCGGTGACTGTAAGCCATCCGCTGGAGTGATTTGTTAGGCGAGTTTTTCTTTAAAGAAACGCATTCTTTGCGGGTTTCTTTTAGCAATTATACTCGGTGTCATCTCAGATAGTGAGTTATTTCTGATATCGCCATCCTGAAATTTCGGGCCGTTGCGTACATCTAAAATAGTTGTGATATTACAACCATAAGAATCTTCTTCTCCTTCATCATGAGGGAGATAGTGATCATAAGCCTGATAAAGAGTATCGCCGAAACAAGTTTTCATTTCATAAATTGCATCATTAACTATCTTACGAACATTTTCGCCATACTCTAAGGCCTGCTCTTTATCTGGAATAAATCCTTTGTGTATAACGTCGTTACGAAAAGAAACTGCATTATTGTTCAATAACAAGGGCTTTTTCCCGACTGTTTTGAGATATAGAAAAATGTAAGCACCTAATTGATGTTCTGACTGGCTTTTTACAGATTTCCAGACGTCCTCGATTACATCAATTTTTATTTCATTGTGCAATGCCGCTCTAATAAAGAATTCGTAAAACCGTTCAAGCGAAGCAGTGAAACTCGATACTGCTTCTCTATAATATCCATCAATCAGTCCATTAAAGCCGAGATCAAAAAGAAGCTCAAATTTATTATTCAGTACAGCGACTTTTGTTTTATGTCCTTTATCACAAATAACATCATATATCCCTGATTCTGAAATCTGACTTACAGGCACCATTATTTCAACAGTGAATAAATCGTTGTTCTTCATGCTTTCTTTGATGCATTCACCACAAATCAAATTTAATAGCATTCATTTTTCCCTTCGAGGATCACGCCTAACGCTAAAAGTTAAGCGGCTCTTCTCAGTCCGCTTAAACGACTTGTTAGGTGAAAATTTTATTTCTTTTTAACTGGAGATGTTGATGAAACATTTTTTGAAAAACTTGCCGCTTGTCCCGACGATTCGCTTATTTCTTTATGATGAAGCGGAAGTGATGTCTCTCCAGCGACTTGCTCTTGAACAGATTTGCTTGTCGATAGTAGTTGCTCTAATTGCATCACTGTTTTGGGTTGTGCTTCTGACTTGGTTGATAAGTACCAACCTAAACCTACTCCAAGCAATGTTGCAAGTAGTGTCGCGGTTATTGTCATATATGTAATAAATTTGGTTAATTTAGCTTGCTTATCATGAATGTCTAAATTTAGCTGATGTTGTTCTTGGAGGAGGTCCAGAGCCAATTTATGCTGATACTTGGCAATATCATACGGGAGATCACGTTCAATAAGTTCCTTGCGCCGTTCTTGATGCTTTTTAATTTTTTCTTGTTGATCGAAATAGTCATTCATGGCTACACCTAACAGTGTTTTTTCTACGTATACGTAGAAAAGGTATAATTTTATCGTTTTACGACTTTATTCAGCTTATTGAATATATAAGTAAAATTAATGGGTTACCGATTTTTCCTATTCTTTGCCGTATAATAATAACTTATTATTATATGACTTTATTCATGTTTTTGAATATATACATAAAATCAATTAGTTAAGGCACTCCATTCAGTGCTTTTTTGTGCTGTTGCCGTATAACAATAAAATCTTATTATTATACGACAATATGCAGGTTTTTGAATATGCCAAAACATATTGTTTAGGGATTGTTATATTCTTTTCGGATTCTATGATAAAATAGAATTGACTGTCAAGGATGTTTGTATTAATTTTTGGTAGCGTAACAGTTTAGTGGGTCTACTTTTGAGAAAACTTAACCCACTTTAGACCCTTTGTATTTACACCAGCAAGTGATAAAGGAGAGTGTCCATTATGGCCCTTTATCCTGCTGCAACTGAACTTCTTGAACCTG
>JAUSKU010000055.1 GCA_030646755.1 Deltaproteobacteria bacterium | reverse complement strand
ATCTACAAGCCTTCTCTGCGACAGCCAGTCGACACTGCTTTATTCCCGTCTACAAAGAATCATAGCAATGCGAAGCAATCTTGAGTTGGGTGTTTTGCCTGATTAGCGTCTTCCGCAATATCCATTCCGAACAGTATTGGGACGCTTCCCATATTACTAACTACGCAACCCTTTATGTAATAGCAGCGGTGATTTGTGATAGAATAAGTTCGGTTTTAAGCACAGGAGGTTAAGATGCCAACGATACAGAAGCAAGCAGACATTGTGAAGGTCAAACAGTATGTGACTGACGCAAAGGGGCATAAAAAGGCGGCAATACTTGATATGAAGGAATTGGAAAGGGTACAGGAACTGCTTGAAGACCTTGCCGATCTCAAGGCGATTGAAGACAGGGTATGTGAGAAGGAAGAAAGCTACGAATCATTCAGCAGCAAGAGAAAGTCTTCACTCCATGTATAAGCTCACCATAAAAAGCTCTGCAAACAGAAATGCAGAGGGTGTCGCGTCTACATTTTTCAAGAAACTGCCATAGGCCTGACTCCTGAGGAGATTGGGTTGTGGAGGGGAAGAAATGAAACCAACAGTTAGCGGAGATTACAAGGCCTTCTTTAAAGAGATTAAAGAACGTATATATAAAGCCCAGCATGACGCCCTCAAGGCTGTAAATAAAGAGCTTATAAACCTTTATTGGGAAACGGGCAGATCAATAGTGGCAAAGCAGGACGAGCTTGGTTGGGGCAAGGCAATTGTGGAAACCCTGGCAAATGATCTGCAGAAGGAGTTTCCGGGGATACAAGGGTTTTCCAGTGCTAATCTTTAAGGAGAATGCGAAATTTTTATCTCACATACCATCAGAATGAAAAACTCGCACCATTGGTGCGAGAAATCAGTTGGACGAAAAATGTACTTATCGTGGAGCGTTGTAAAGACGAGTTTCAGCGCGAATTCTACATCAAGATGACGAAGAAGTTCGGGTGGACGAAGGATGTTCTGATAAACCAGCTTGAAGCAGGAGCCTTTGAGCGGTACACGGTTAATCAGAGAAACGTTGCCTATTCTCCGACACCTCCGCCTTTGAAAAGCAGACAGTGGAGTTAACTCAGTCTCTTATACAGAACTCCTTTCTCCCCTCGCTGAAGTCTATGCATACCTGACGGCCAGCCTTGAATTCAATCTCCTGCTCGTATATTATAGTCGAAGTTTTCACGGGAGTTCGTGTCACTAATCATTTATGAAAACAGGGGTTCGGTGCCGGCAGATATTGACAGGGATCTAACTAAAGTGGTATAAAGTCAAAAAGGAGGATGCTATGGAGGACCTACGCGACGGGCCTGACTATCAGGCAATAGCAGAAAAGGCAGGGTATCGGGTCAGTGATTATGAGGACAACCCTGAGCTTTGGTACTACTACAAGATAGATGATACCGGGGCAACGGTAATATATGGAGAGGACTTTCGCTGCCCTTTAGACGCATGGGAAGCTGCTTGCGAGGATAACGGGTTAGCATGAAGCTAAAATAGGGCCGTATCAGGTAAGCTATAGTCCTAAATGTCCGGCTTGTCCAAAAAAGAAACAAGCCGGGCATCAGCTGAAAGGTGTTGCCGCTTGCCTCAGTTCCTTATAAAGAAGGAGTTGGTTGCACTACTAAAGTCAATGCATATCTGATGGCTTGGTTTGAATTCAAGCTCCTGTTCATATGCATAGTCAAACTGATCGCGGGAGTCAGTGTCGCTCATTTTTATCTTTACCTTGTGCATCCCCGGCATCACAATAATCTTCTCGTATGCGTAAGCGGATCCTTCGGCCTTCAATCCACCGGCCGTATAACTGTTGGATATGACTTTTTTCCCGTCAATCTCCACTTCTGCATATACCGGGTATCTCTTTCCAGCCTTTGCTGACCTCACCCTCATATGGGGTGGAAGTTTCATAAGCTCTTCATCGGTCAACTTTTTTTCTTCCGCTATATGCTTGCCGCTGTGCTTAAAGCTGAACATCAGCATCGAGTCTTTCTGGCTGTAGAATGAATATGGATAATCAGAAAATACCAGGGCAATGGCCGCTGGTATGGCAAGGAGGATGATCCCAGGGACCGTCATCCTCTCCCTTATGTACCTGTGGACAGAGACCTTTACCTCTTTCTTGTCCTCCTTTATATCATCAGCAAACTTTCTGAGGTCTTCAAAGAACGCCCTGGCATGGATGGCAGAGAACCAACCAGCCCTTACTCTTGCCGGATCCACAGCCTTTTTCCTGAGAACCGGAGGTCTCGCGTTAAGGAGCCTCCCCTCTATGAAATTGTCTCCTTCCCTGAAGTGGCAGTCCTTTGCCTGGCAACCTGAGGCAAAGACGCCATCAGCGCCGGATTTCATGGCTATCTCTATCATGGCAGGCTGAAGCATGGCCACGCATGGGAGCATCAGGACCTTGACGTTCGGCATCTCTTTAAGGGCCTTTGTGTCAGGGTCTATAAGCCTCTTCATATCTACTCCATACCCGCATGCCACATTCAATATCCTTGGTTCACCTTTGGAATCGAATGACATGAGGTTTTTGATCTCCTTGTAGATCATCTCCTCGGTCAGGTCGGGTAGCTCTATTGCATGGAAGTCGCAGGCGCCCACGCAGAGTCCACAGGACGCACACTTCTTCTCGACAACCACCGCCTCCTCTTTATATTGGAGACCATCGGTCCTTCTCTGCATCATTATTGCTTCGTAAGGGCAGTCTTTGAAGCAGAGTTCGCAACCTACGCATTTAGAAAGGACAACCTCCCCCTTCCCAGGGTTTTCAGGCCGGATGAACCATGGGAGGGCTGTCAATATGCCTGTCCCTGCAATGACAAAGGCCCAGGCGCCCCAGGCGGGGTAAGAAGCCAGAAATGGGTAGAGGACAAGGTACCACCAGTCTATTCCAAACCTGGCTGCAAATACATTCATGTCTGCCCTGCCAACGCTTGTGGCTGGATATGCAAAACATAGAACCACCAATAGTATTGTAAGGACTATGGCCAGTTCCCTTGGAGGGTTAATAACGGGCCTCGAGATCCTGATGACGTGCTGCCAAAGCAGGAATAGAGCAATGGTAGGGACTGCAAGATGAACAAATATTACCCCGATAAAGAGGATGTTGGTAACAGTCTCATTGCTGATAAACGCCCTGGTGAGGGGCTCACCCCATATAGGGATGAAGTCCAGGAATTCCGCAGACAGCCTGGCTATAAGCTGCCCCCTCTGGTCCCACACCATCCAGTAACCGGTGACACCCAACCCCCAGTAAATAAGGATAAGGGCCACCCCTGTTACCCATGCAACCCAGCGCCAACGGCGGTACCTGTCGTTAAAGTATTCCCTGATTAGATGGACCAAAAGGGCGATCATGGCCCCGTCTGAGGCATAGCGGTGAAGGCTCCTCATAAGCTGATTGAACCAGTTCAGATCTTGCAGCGAATCGTATGCCTTTTCAACGCTGATGCTGTAAATGAACATGAGGTACAGGCCAGATATAAAGACTATCCATGTAAAGAGAAAGGCAATGGCCCCAAGATAATACATCGGATTAAAACGCGGAGAAAAGACCTTGTTCAGCCAGTCCTCTATTATCAGAAAGCCTTTATGCCCCAAGGCCTGCACACTGCGATACATGTCTCCTCCTGAAAGCCACATTACCTTTATTATCTGTATATAATATACCTGCCAAAAAAAGGCGGGAATGATGTATCTCATAAGCGCTTATAATTATTGACAAGAGGGCGACATCTAATTAAGATAGTTTCCATTGTAACAAACGGTGATTCTATGGACAAATTACAGCTTCTTAAAGGCACAACCCTGTTTTCAGCACTCTCGCCTCAAGATTTATCTGTGGTCTCTGCCCTTTTTACAGAGGAAGAGTTTGAAAAGGACCAATATATATTCACGGAAGGCGACCCTCCGGACTGGCTTTATATCGTCAAGGAGGGGACCATAAAGATGGTCAGGCAATCACAGTCTGGAAGGGAAATGATTCTATCAATAATGACTGCCGGTGATGTCATAGGGGAAGTTGCTGTTTTCGACGGCGGCCCATACCCGGCCACTGCCCAAGGGATGGGAAGGGGGATCATACTTAAACTTGCAAAGAAGGAGTTCGTATCCCTTTTGAAGAGACACCCTTCAATAGCCGTGGAGGTCATAGGCGACCTGGGAAGGAAGCTAAGAGCGGCAGTGAACGTGGCCAGGGAACTCCGGGGAGAACGGGTGGAAGGCAGGATTGCAATGGTGCTTCTGAAGCTGGCAAGAAAGGTGGGGATACTCGTTGAAGGCAAGGTAATGTTAACAATACCACTTACAAGGCAGGATGTAGCAGATATGGTTGGGAGTACAATAGAGACAACGATAAGGGTAATAAGCAGGTTCAAGAAGGAAGGGATAGTAAGTGACAGCAAAGGGAAGATGACTCTCGATGTAAAAAGGCTGGCAGAAATAGTGAAAGAGATGTAATAGGAGATTTAGTGGATTTAAGAACTGTTAAGCTGGACATTGAGCCTGGCAAATTAGTTTTCGCCTGGCTTTTGTTTGCCGTATCTACCCTTGTTTTTGCAGGTTTGTTTGCAGTCCTTCTTGCATTGAGCCGGACGCCTGTAATACAGGAGCTGTACCAGGGGAAGAACTTTGTCCGTGTGGCCCTTGTAGGCCATGTGGACCTTTCAGTGGTCATATGGTTCCTTGCTTTCATGGGAGTGCTGTGGGTCCTAAGCAGCACGTCGTTTCTGAAGGCAAAGCTGTTTTGCCCAATCCTTGGCTGGACCGGTTTCTGGGTCACTGTTGGAGGATCGATACTTCTGACCATTGCCACTGTCTTTGCCCTTGGTGAACCGATATTCTCCAACTATGTCCCTGTCCTTACCCATCCCGTCTTTTACTTTTCCCTTGTACTAATCGGGCTTGGGACAGGACTTACGGTTATAAATACCCTCCTTACTGTGATTACAGCGGAAAAACCTTTGGGACTCCCTGTTCTCACATTTGGGATGACGGCAGCAGGAATTGCAGTAATTATAGGGCTCCTCTGTTTCGGGATAGCGTATTTCCTAATCCCTAACGAAATTGCGCCTGGTATATCTCTTGATCCAGGGCTGTACTTTGAACGCCTTTTCTGGGGAGGAGGGCATATCCTCCAGTTTGCAAATACCATAGGGATGGTCACGGCTTGGCTGCTCCTGGCGTACCTGACACTGAAAAATGTCCCTATCGGTAGCGACAGGATGGCAACCCTGGCATTTGCCCTCTATATCTTGTTTATGCTTCCAGCGCCGTTCATATTCTTTCATACGGACATAAACGGCCAGACTTACAAAGACAGCTTCACACACCTGATGAAATACGGCCTCGGCCCGTCAACGGCATTCTTTGCCGTGGGGATCATAAGGGGGATGGTGAAGCAGAGGAAGGAAGGGAGTTTCAACTGGGCTGACCCTGCATTTTCGTCCCTTGTGCTTTCCATGTCTCTCTTTGCCCTTGGAGGAGCCGTTTCCCTATTCATACGGGGGAGCAACCTGAAGATCCCGTCCCACTATCATGGTGTAATCGGTGCCGTAACCACTGCATTCATGGGGCTTACATATTATATAATCCCGCTCCTCGGAAGGGAGGTCTGGAGTCAAAAGATGGCAAAATACCAGCCTTACCTCTATGCAACAGGTCAGGCCATTTTTGTCCTTGGCATGTTCTGGGCGGGGGCGCACGGCGTACCGAGGAAGACCTACGGGACAGCCCAGAACCTCGATTCCTTTGCCAAGACGGCGGGGATGGTACTTCAAGGTATCGGCGGCCTGATCGCGGTTATGGGTGGGGCATCATTTGTCCTGAATGTGCTGCCGTCGCTATTAAAGAAAAAGGAAAGAGGCCAACCGGAAGGTTGAGGAGATGATTGAAAAAAGAGCTAATGTATAATACCCTGTATTATTGGCTGGAGGGATGGCTTAAAAATGTCTGATAATAAAGTTATTAGTGAAGTGCTTAGGGAAAACAAGCAAAATTTACAATCCCAATTTCATGTGACGCAAATCGGAGTTTTCGGCTCGTATCTGAGGGGTGAAGAAACCGAGGAAAGCGATATTGATATCCTGGTGGAGTTTGAGAAGGGGCATAAAGACCTTTTTAATTATCTTCATCTTAAAAACTATCTTGAGGGCATCTTCGGAAAGGGCGTTGACCTGGTTATAAAGGAGGCGGTCAAACCAAAATTGAAAGATGTAATCTTGGGACAAGTCCGTTATGTCTAAGAAAAAGAGAGATTACAGTCTCTTTATTGACGACATCCTTGAGGCTATCGAGAAAATCGAAAGATATGCTTCTGTGGAAACATTTCAAGAGTTTTCACGTAACGAGATGGCTATTGACGCGGTTATAAGAAACTTTGAAGTCATCGGAGAAGCCGCCAGGAGTATTCCTGAAGAAGTCAGAAAAAAGTATCCCCATGTAGAATGGCAGGAAATGGTCGGGTTTAGGAATGTCCTCATTCATGAATATTTTGGCATAGATGTGGAATCGGTATGGGACACTATACAGAAAAACATCCCGGCATTGAAAAAGCATGTCCTTGAGATGAGAAGGAACAAAGAGCATCCATCCCTATTTAAATGAGGTGGTATTTTATGAACTTACAATATTACAGCGAAATAATGGAATGGCAGTAGATGTCATGATAATTAGGTTATTACTTGTTATTGCTATACTCTTAGCTCCATTTTCTACCCTCCACGCAGCCGAAGGAGTTTCCATAGGATGCATCCTCCCCCTTAGCGGCAAGTTTGCATCCTATGGGAATAAGGCCCTGCAAGGAATAGAGCTGGCCATGGAGAGATACAATTCCAAGGGCCTCTCGAAGAAATCACCTGTAAAACTTTTGATAAAGGATTCGGAAGGGCTCACGGAGGTGGCGGAAAGGGCCGTTAATGAGCTGGAAAGGGAAGGGGTGAACGTGATAATAGGCCCCATCCTTGGCTCCACTGCCGATTCCGCTGCCAGGAGGGCGCAGCATCTTGGGATCCCCATAATCACCATGACCCAGAAGGAGGGGATTACGGATATAGGGGACTGGGTCTTCAGGAATTGCATCACCAATGCAGCCCAGGTCAAAGGGCTTGTAAGACATGCGGTTAATGGAGGGATAAAAAAGGTCGCCGTCCTTTACCCGGATAATGCATACGGGAGAGAACTGAGCACGGTCTTTGATGTCGAGATGGCAAAAATGGGCGGAGAGGTTGTGGCTGCTAAAAGTTACAGGGATGGTCAAACCGATTTTGGGCCGGAGATAAAGGCCATGGTTGGGCCGGATTTTTTGAAAAAAATTAAGGCATATACGGAAGGTCGGGAAAAGAGGTTTAAGGAGGCCGAAAGGTCCGGTATTGATAAGGACCAGAAAAATGATTTAATTAAACCCAGGCCGGGCTTCGACGCAATATTCATCGCCGATTACTCCGAGAGGGTGGGATTGATCGTACCTCAACTGGCCTTCTTCGACGTAACAGGTATCAAGCTTTTAGGGATCAGCGGATGGAACTCACCTAATTTATTGAAGCTGGCAGGAAGATATCTGGACAATGCCATGTTTGTTGACGGGTTCTTTAGCGGAAGCCAGAGGCCTGATGTCAAAGAATTCGTTGAGCTTTACCTTAAGACCTTTGGCGAAGAACCGACTATATTGGAGGCCCAGGCCTTCGATACTGCGGGAATGGTTCTTTCCGTTGCTGCCGGAGGCATAAGATCAAGGGATGGAATAAGAAATGGGATTCTCAAGGTCAGGGAGTATCCGGGTATCTGCGGGAATATAACATTTACAGGCAGGGACGCCGAAAGGGGTGTTTACCTCCTTACGGTGAGGAATGAAAGGATAGAAGAGGTGCGGGAAGAGGAAGATTCTCAAATGAACAAACTCCGTCCTTGACAAAAGAACCCATAATCAAATAAAGTTCAGGTGTCAAGATTCAAAAACCTGTCAGGGGGTTGATAAATGAAAAAGTTCATATTGCTTTTAGCAGTCATCATACTTATGCCAATGTCTGTAACTGCCCAGGAGACGGAAAAGGCAACGGGTGGTGAAGGGGCCGAGAAGAGTTATACAGTAAAAAAAGGAGACACCCTTTGGGACATCTCTGATGAATTCCTTAAGGACCCCTTTAAATGGCCCACTGTCTGGGACCAGAACAATGAGCAGATTGTGAACCCGCACCTTATATACCCCGGTCAGGTGATAATAATCCGGCCAGCCGTGGAAAAGAAGGTCGAAGAGGCCGTTCCCGCTCAGCCGCCAGCTGAGAAGATCGAGGAGGCCCCAAAGGTTGAGACAGCTCCCCAGGATAAGGTGGAAGAGAAGCCTCAGGCTGAAGTCCCACCCGCTCTCCCCCAAAAGAAAACCTTTATCTACCCGGGGATAGAGACAACAGGTTTCATAGTCCCTGACGGCTTTACATATTCGGGGAGCATCATAGATTCCAAGGAAGATAAGGTCATGCTTTCATCCGGAGATGAGATCTATATCAATATCGGGGAGGATAAGGGGGCGAAGAAAGGGGACAGATACAGTATTTACGGGAAGGCGGTCCCTATATATCACCCTGTAAGCAAGAAGCTCTTCGGCCATCAGCTTAATATCATCGGCATCCTGGAGATTGAAAAGGTGCATGAAAAGTTATCGGAAGGAAGAATTACGGCATCTTACGATACTATATCCAAGGGGGACAAGATCGTAACGTATGAGCCTATGCCTTCCGAGATAGAGGTTAAAAAAGGGGAGCCCCGGATAGAGGGGCTTATCATTGCCAATAGAAAAGGTTCTGTAGATATAGCCGAGGGCGACATTGTATTTATGGACATGGGTAAAAGGGCAGGTCTCGAGGTCGGCAATACCCTCGTGGTCTCCCTTTTGGAAAGAATGACCGATAAGAAACAACTCCTCCCTGCCGAGGATGTTGGCAGTGTCCTGGTCATTACAACCAGGGAGGACAGCTCAACGGCACTGGTCATCGGCAGCAAGAAACCTTTTCGTGTAGGGGATAAGGTGAGGATGGAAAAATAGTGGCCGGAGGTACGGACCCTTTATATTGGATAGCCCTTTCCATGGTCCCCGGCATCGGGCCTGTGCTCTTCAAGAGGCTCCTGGATAAGTTCGGGACGCCGGAGAGGGTATTTAAGTCGCCCCTTCCTCTGCTCAAGGAGGTTGAGGGGGTGGGCGAAAGACTGTCTGCAGAAATTCACTCCTTCCGGCAATGGAAGGATGCTGAAGATGAGATGGCAAAGGCATATAGTTTCGGCGCCGCTGTTGTCACCATTACGGACGATGAATATCCGAAAAATCTTCTGAATATCTATGATCCTCCTCCCTATTTATATGTAAAGGGCAGGCTTCTGGCCGGGGAGAGATCGATGGCAGTGGTTGGTTCAAGGTTTGCGTCCCCATACGGCAGGCTTGTTGCTGAAGGAATTTCGAGGGACCTGGCAAAGAACGGTTTTACGGTGGTCAGCGGGATGGCCAGGGGCATTGATACGGCGGCACACAAGGGCGCCATGACTGTAAGCGGCAGGACCATTGCAGTCCTGGGCTCAGGGATAGACGTTGCCTATCCCCCAGAAAACAAGGGATTGTATGAAGAGATATGCAGGAACGGGGCTGTGGTATCGGAGCTCCCTATGGGGGCAGAGCCTCTAAGCGAGCACTTTCCTGCGAGGAATAGGATAATAAGCGGCATCTCCATGGGGGTTTTGATAGTGGAGGCGTCCCTGAAGAGCGGCTCGTTGATAACAGCCGGATGTGCTGCCGAACAGGGGCGGGAGGTCTTTGCTGTTCCCGGAAACATAAACTCCAACGGGAGCAAGGGGACAAATAAACTGATCAAAGACGGTGCAAAGCTGGTGGAGGGAGTGGGAGACATCCTGGAAGAGTTCGATTCCCGGCCAAATATTTCAAAGACCACACCCGACCTGTCGAAAGAGGAGGCATCTGTAATGGATGTCCTGACAGAGCCTGCCCAGATAGATGAGATAGCGAGTCTTTCAGGAATGGATGTCAGGTCGGTCTCCACAATCCTTTTGAACCTGGAGCTAAGCGGAATAGTCAGGCAGCTTCCAGGGATGGTGTTCGTAAAAAATATATAACCTAAATCCTGCAATGGTACACAGATAAAAGCGGATAAGCACAGATAAAACAGATAATACATGAAAATAAAGACCTCACCCAAAAAGTGAGGATATATTTTTCTCTAAGTCTTTGAATTATCAGCGTAAATCTGCGTTCATCTATGTCCAAATGCATTTTTTAGGTATAAGGAGGTTGGATTGGGGATTAACAGACTCAAGATATTGAAGATACTGGCTTCTCATGTAATAAACAGTGGGGCCTCGGTGGATATGACCTCAGGCGTTAAACGGCTGTACAGAGAGGGCTTTTCCCCTGATGAAATAGAGGAGGCCTGTGTCTGGCTTAAGAACCTGACCTTGAACGGCGACCTGTGTATGGCCTTAAAGGACTGTAATGGAGATTTTTATAGAAACAGGGTGCTCAATACCACGGAATCTCTGAAGATAAACGAGGACGCCTACGGATTCCTTATCCGTTTAAAGGAAATGGGGCTTATAGACTGTACCCTTCAGGAAGAGATCATAGAGATTGCCATGCTGGCCTCTGATGATGAAATAGGCATGGATGATATCAAGGGGATAACGGCCATGGTGATCTTTGACCATTCTCCGGGCCAGTGGAAGTCGGATATAACGGATGTAATTAACGACAGGTGGGAAAGGATATACCATTAAAAGCAGGTATAGGTAGAGGTAGAGAAAAATCTATACCTTACCTGTTTCTATTACCTCTACCTGTTACTTTTAGGAGCCTATGTCAAAGTCATTAATAATAGTGGAGTCTCCGGCCAAGGCTAAGACCATTGAGAAATTTCTCGGCAAGGATTTTACGGTAAAGTCTTCTATTGGTCATATACGCGATCTGGCGGATGGGGACACGGGCGTGGATGTGGAAAACAATTTTCGGCCTAATTACGAAGTTCCCGCTGAAAAACGAAAAGTGGTCGCGGACTTGAAAAAATCCGCAAAGGCCGTTGATACGGTCTGGCTCGCAACTGACGAAGACCGCGAAGGAGAGGCCATTGCTTGGCATCTGTCCGAGGTGCTGGATCTGAAGCCGGAGAAAACCAAACGGATCACCTACTCTGAAATTACCAAAGAGGCTATTCAATATGCGATTGAACATCCGAGGACGATTGATAAAAAATTAGTTGACGCACAGCAGGCGCGCAGGGTTCTGGACAGGCTGGTCGGTTACGAGATTTCGCCCATACTCTGGAGAAAAATTAAACCCTCGCTTTCCGCAGGAAGGGTACAGAGCGTGGCTGTGCGGCTGATTGTTGAGCGGGAAAGGGAAATACAAAAATTTCAGTCCACGTCGTCATATAAAGTGTCGGCGGTTTTTCTGAACGGAAAAAATGAGATTGTGAAGGCCGAACTGCCGAAAAAATTTCAAACCAAAGAAGAAGCAAAGACATTTCTGGAAAAATGCAAAAACGCCGGGTTCTCCATCGCAAGTATTGAAACTAAACCAGCAAAAAAATCCCCTTCCGCACCGTTTACCACTTCAACGCTTCAGCAGGAGGCGTCAAGAAAATTCGGATATCCGGTTGCGCAGACCATGAGGATAGCGCAGGGGCTTTACGAGGACGGGAAGATAACCTATATGCGCACGGATTCGGTGAACCTCTCCGACACCGCACTGGCTCAGGCGAAGAAAGCTATTGAACAATTATACGGCAAGGAATTTGTGAGTATCCGCCGTTATAAAACAAAGAGTAAAGGAGCGCAGGAGGCGCACGAGGCCATCCGTCCGTCCGACCTCGCCACTCAAACAATCACAGGAGACGCGCAGGCGCGGCGCATCTATGATCTGATCTGGAAAAGGACGATTGCCTCGCAGATGAGCGATGCGCTGCTGGAAAAAACAACAGCCACAATCAGCGTATCAACGGCTGAAGAAAAGTTTGTTGCGCAAGGCGAGGTTATGAAATTCGAGGGATTTCTGAAGGTTTATCTCGAAGGAAAGGACGAGGATGATGAGGAAAACGCCGAAGACATCCTGCCTCCTTTGAAGACAGGTGAGAAACTTTCAAGCAGAGAAATAACCGCCACGGAGCGGTTCACACATTACCCGCCTCGATATACCGAAGCCACATTAGTGCGCAAACTGGAAGAACTCGGCATCGGGAGACCTTCAACTTATGCGCCGACTATCTCTACCATTCAAAAGAGGACTTATGTAGTCAAGGAAGACCGCGAAGGCGCGAAAAGAAATTACAGTTGCCTCATGCTTAAGGATAAAAATATCACCGAAGAGAGCAAATCCGAAAATACCGGCGCAGAGAAGGCGAAACTCTTTCCCACGGACATCGGCATGGTGGTAAACGATTTCCTGATGCAAAACTTTAACGGCATCATGGACTATAATTTCACTGCAAAGGTGGAGGAGGAGTTTGACGAAATTGCCGGGGGAAAACTAGTATGGACAAAGATGCTTGCCGATTTCTATAAACCCTTTCATAAAACTGTGGAACTCACTGCCGAGACATCGGCAAGACAAAGCGGGGAACGTTTGCTTGGCAAAGACCCTGCCACAGGAAAACAGGTGATTGTGCGGCTAGGAAAGTTCGGGCCTATGGTCCAGATCGGGCATCCTGACGATGATGAGAAACCGCGCTTCGCCGCGCTTCTCAAGGGTCAGCGAATGGATGCCATTACCTTTGAACAGGCAATGGACCTGTTCAAGCTCCCACGCAATCTCGGAACGCACGAAGGCAATGAGGTTGTTGTGAATATCGGTCGCTTCGGTCCGTATATAAAGTATCAGGACGGGTATGTGTCGCTCCCCAAAGGCGAAGACCCTTACACTATTTCACTGGAACGGGTCAAGGAAATTTTAAACAGTCCTCGCCTGCCCAAAGTTTTGGGCAAGTTTCAAGATGAAGACATCAGCGTGGCAAAGGGGAGATTCGGCCCCTATGTGAAATACAAAAATATCTTTGCGTCATTGAAAAAAGACGAAGACCCGTTCAGCGTAACTCTGGATCGCGCCATTGAACTGGTGACCGCAAAGGAGAAAAAGGAGCAGGAGAAGCTAATCCGGTCGTGGGATGAGGACGCTCGTGTGCGCGTGGTGAACGGCAGATACGGCCCGTGCATTCAGGCCGGGAAAAAAAACTTCCGCATCCCCGCCGGCAAAACTCCGCAGGAGCTTACGCTGGATGAATGCCTTTCCATAGCGGGGTTAAAAGAAGAAACGAAAAAGCCGAGGGCCGCAGGCGTGAAGGGGAAAGCAAAAAGCGGGAAGGCTAAAAGTCGCAAGGCTGGGTGAGAAATACGACCCAACTCTATAAAAGAATACAAAGAGCTTCAAGAAAGACGACACAGGCAAGCTGGAGGCAGTGGAGGAAAAGATAGAGGCAACGGGAGAGGTCTGCCCCAAATGCGGTAAGCCGATGGTAATAAAGACCGGCAGGTTCGGAAAGTTCATAGCCTGCTCCGACTACCCTGCGTGCAAGACCACAAAGGCGATAACCACAGGTGTGAAATGCCCTGAGTGCGGCACCCCGTTCCTGGTCGAGAAGTACTCCAAGTCTGAGGGCAATTACATTGCCTGCATAAAGGAAGGGTGCGGGTACAAGAAATCTGGCGCCAAATAATCTTACCAAAAAGGTGTTTTCATGCAGACTACAAGAATGTCAAGCAAAGGCCAGGTCATCATTCCTAAGGGAATTCGCAACCAGCACCATTGGGAGGCCGGGCAAGAACTCCGGGCCATAGACACGGATGACGGCGTCCTGCTCACACCTGCATCTCCTTTCCCTGAAACTTCCTTAAAGGAGGTTGCATCTTGTCTCCCGTACACGGGCCTGGCAAAGACGCTTGAAGAGATGGAGGAGGTAAGCTGTGCGGCCTTCCGAACGTGGCCCTTCCAATCCCGCACCGAATGATGACCGCCCTCCAATGGTATTCCGACGGCATGGACTTCGCCGATGCGCTACACCTTGCCGCCAGCCAGGGGTGCCGCACGTTTTATACCTTTGATCAAAAGCTGGTTCGCAAAGCCGTTCGCATCAGTCAGTGCAAGGTAAAAGAACCGTAACTTCTCGTACTCACATGCGCTCAACGTCGTACGGCATTAAAGATTAGTGAACAACCGTTCCCTTTTTCTCGCTGGAATAAATACCCTTTTCCCGATTTTAGTCCTCCCCTTTTTCCCTTCATGTTTTGGATCTTGGTTTTTTGTATTGAAAAGGTAACTAACATCGATTATAATTTAGATACCAAACACAGTACCATAAGGAGTATTCTAATGAACACCATACCTGCACAAGAGATAAAGAGGCGCGGCATCAGCGCGGTGGATGAAATCCTGGGAAAAGGCCCTGTGCATATCATCAAGAACAACCAGCCCCAGTATGTAGTCCTTTCAGAAGAGCGCTACCAGGAGTTGGCGTCTGCGGAGGACGAGGCTTACATGGCCCGTGTCAGAGCATCGATAGAAGATGTCAAGGCGGGGCGGGTGAAGCGCGGCACAGCTAAAGAGTTGATCAAAGAGCTTGGTCTTGACAAGTGAAATATGCGCTTGTCTGGACGCCGCACTTTACCAGGTCCGCAAATAAATTCTCGCAGGACCACCCTGATCTGAAGAAGCGTTTTGCCAAGGTTTTGGGCGATCTGGAGCAAGACCCGCTTCAACCTCATCTGCGGCTGCACCCTTTGAAGGGCGAGCTTAAGGGGATGCATGCCGTCAGCCTCACCCACAGCTACCGGATAACCCTGACCCTGAAAATTACCGAAAAAGAGATTCTCCTGATTGATATAGGGAGCCATGATGAAGTCTATTAAGCGAGCAAACGGATTGCCGGAGTGGTACTGTCCCCGTAAAAGTCCCTCAAGCCTTGCCAAGCCGCCCGGGTTTTGGATTGTTTTGTAATATGAAAGTGTGTTATCTTTCAGCATCTTGAAAAAGAAGGGCGGGCGGGAATAAAATAAATCTGTCCCCTTTAACTCCTCACTTTACCGTGCAGGAGGCGCTGGAGGTGGTGAGGTCATTGAAGCCTCGCCGCACAATCCTGACCCACATGGGGCATGAGATAGACTATGAAAAAGCTTCAAGGGAGCTGCCGGAAGGGGTGGAGCCGGGGTATGACGGGATGAGGATTGATTTGAAGTGGCATCTGAGGTAGAGTGAAATGAAGGGTTGAGATATTCCCCCTCTTAGGTTAAGAGGGGGCAGGGGGCGTTACGAAAAAGTAAAAGGGCTTTAAAAGTTGGCAAGGCGGGGAATAAAAGATGTTCCCGGAATAGGGAAAGCGAATAATTCATGTCAATACCTAAAATTATATTTATAGACACAAGCGTCTTTGACGAGCAGTCTTACAACTTCTCTTCATCATCGATGTCAGCTTTTTTCGATGCTGCTAAGGGGCGAAACCTTTCGCTATTAATGCCCGATCCAACGGAGCGAGAAATTCGGCGCCACATTGAGGAACGCTCCAATTCGGCTCTAAAGGCATTGGAAGACGCAAAACGTCGCGCACCTTTCTTGTCGAAATGGAAAGAATGGCCTATCAAGAAAGGTGACTTTTACATTAAGTGGGAATTAAACAAGATAGCAAGCGCTGAATTAAAATCATTTCTTGATTGTTTTGATGTGATAAAGCTCGACTATCAGGGAATTAATATCAAGGAGATTATGAATTGGTATGATCAGGGGCGAGCTCCCTTCGGACCAGGAAAGAAACGAAAGGAGTTTCCTGATGCCCTCGCTTTAGCATGCATTCTTAAGTTTGCTGATAGTAAACAATGCCAGGTAGCAATTGTTTCCAAAGACGAGGATCATAAAAACGCATGTTCACACTATACACAACTGCTCTTTTTCCCATCTCTCGCTGCATTGACCGAGTCATTCCTATCTGAGGAGACACGTATAGAATCTCTTAAAACCATGATTAAGGAAAAGGACACTGTCATCGCAAAAGCTATCGAGGATGGGTTCCCAGAGTTATCTTTCTACCCAGAAGAAGAACCAGGGGGTGATGTCGAGGATGTGACAGTCGATGACGTGGAGTTTTCAGATCTAAGGGTTGTAGCTATAGGGGATTATGAAGTTACAATTGTATTTATTGCGTGCATAAATTACTCTGCATTCGTTTCGTATTCTTATCGTGAGTACGGGGCGAAGATAAAAAAGAAAGGTACCATCTATGATTGGGTGGAAATAGGTGGCACAGCAAAGTTGACACTCAATAAATCATGGCAAGACATTGTCGAAATTAGTAGATTAGAATTTGAGAATGACGATGTGTGCGTTACAAGAGAGCCGGACGTGTGTTACGATGAATATGATGATTATCGTGACGAATATTAAAAACTCGCTTTTTAAATCTCAGAGCAAACATAGGTGTCGCGTCTACACTTTTTACCAAACCCCCCTCTATTTTTTTCTCTCTCCCTCTGCAACCCGCTCTAATAGCCCCTTAGCAAATACCCTTGCCTTTAACCACAAGAATAATCAAAAAGCATTTGTTCACAGATGGCACTTCAGATTGCAGGGAGACTTGCGCAATCGCTGGTGAATGAAAAACATTGACATAGTGTAGCCTTATGGCTACACTATGTTCGTGTATGAAATTCGTAAGACCGAGCAAACGATGAAAAAAACAACTACCACCCGCTACGATGTTGCAGAACACCTACGAACCCCTGAGGAAATGGCCGCCTATCTTGAGGCATGTTTTGAAGAGGCTGACGGCGATGCGGCGTTCATTGCCAAGGCGCTGGGCGACATTGCCCGTGCTAAGGGAATGACGCAGGTCGCGCGTGATGCCGGCCTTTCTCGCGAAAGCCTTTATAAGGCACTCTCCGGCGAGCGCAGTCTATCCTCAAGGTGATGACGGCACTTGGGTTAAAACTACATGCCGAAGCGTCTCACGCTTGATTCATAACCCCTCCCGGCCTCCCCTTATCTTAGAGCAAAAAAGGGGACTGATTTAATTATGCGATTGTAGCGGTAAAATAACATCTGTCCTTTTTTTCCAGAATGCAGAGACAATGGCTGATATTCTAAGTTACGGAATACAGCAACTGAAGAGCTAAATGCCCCACTTCGTCGTCCACGAACATCACGCAACCCATCTTCACTGGGACTTTCGCCTGGAGGTCGGCGGTGTCCTTAAGTCATGGGCAATTCCTAAAGGCCCATCCATGAACCCATCGGATAAAAGGCTTGCTATCCTTGTTGAAGACCATCCGCTTGAATATGGAAGTTTCGAGGGCGTTATCCCTGAAGGGATGTATGGTGCCGGACAAGTCCTGATCTGGGATGAAGGATACTATGACCCCATTGACGATATTGAAGAAGGTATTAAAAAGGGAAGCTTTTCTTTCCGGCTTCATGGGGAAAAACTGAAAGGGGAGTTTGCCTTGTTTCGTCTTAAGAAGAGTACTACCGGAAAGGATTGGTTGATTGTTAAGAAGAAAGAGTTATAGGTTCATCCCCACGCATGTCGCTGACATGGGGAACCTTATTTATTGCCCCTCCCTTTGATTTCTGATACCATATCGCACAATCTCGATATGAAAAACACCTCTCACAATAAACCAGAGATAGTCTACGACTCCCTCGCAGATAATTACGAATCGTGGATTGAGGAAAGCGCCGGCCTCAAGATCATCTACAGGGCCTTTCATGATGCGATAGATGACAATAGGGGAAGATTAAAAGGGCGGGTACTGGACCTGGGATGCGGCATAGGGATATTTACGCGGATACTCAGTAATGTTGACGGTGTAACCGGGGTTGTGGGTCTCGACATATCAAGGGAATCGGTTCTTCATGCAAAGGGTAAATGCAATAGTAGATGCAGCTTCCTTGCAGGTTCCGCCATCGAACTCCCGTTCCCTGATTCTTCGTTTGATGCAGTTGTGGCCCTTGGCGACACTATAAGCCATATCCATAACGGCTACAGAGAGGCCATTTCCGAGGCAGCAAGGGTACTAAAGCCGGGCGGACATCTACTGTTCGATGTGGACAACAAATGGAACCTTGGCCTCCTGTCGGAGCCGCATGAGCTTAAGGCCGCCCTTCAGACAGTCCCTTCAGGCCATATAAGGAAATGGTCATTTTTAGATGCCTTCGGGGACCGGTGTTCCCTTCACTTTAAGACCTTCAGGCCTTCAGAGATAAAAGGACTTCTTAATGGCGCCGGGTTCACGGTCTTAGATTTCCGGGGGCTTATAATCCTTCCAAACATTATCCCTCAGAGGTTCCACTACAACCACCCACCGGAAAAACCGTTATCCAGGGCCGTTGTTGCATTAAGTAAACTGGACCGGACCATCCATAGATTACCTTTTTTCAGGGGGTTAGGGATAGGGGCGATGATAGCGGCAAGGAAGAATGGATAAGATAAATGAGGATGAGACCCTTGACGAGATAAGGGGAGTAAGGATAATCCAGAAGAAGAAGGGGTACAGATTTTCCGTTGATTCCCTGCTCCTTGCTGATTTCCCCGACCTCCACGGCAAAAAAAAGGCCATAGACCTTGGTACCGGCAGCGGCATAATAGCCATCCTCCTTGCCAGGAGGTCAGTGGAGTTGACTGTAACAGGGGTTGAACTCCAGGACGGCCTTTTTGATATGGCAAGAAGGAATGTGGAACTGTCGTCTCTATCTGACAGGGTAGAGATAATAAAGGGAGACCTGAGGACATTGAAGGACAGAGTTGAGGGAGGAGGCTTTGACCTGGTAGTTTGCAATCCTCCATATCACCCTGTCGGCAAAGGGAGGATAGGCCCGAATGTGGAAAGGACTCTGGCGAGACATGAGGTGGCAGTGACCTTGACCGATATAATTAACATATCCGAATACCTGCTTAAGGACGGCGGTAAGGTAGTCCTTGTCTATCCGGCGAAGAGGCTCAAAGAAATATTTTCAACCATGAGGAGATTCAAGATCGGTCCAAGAAAGTTTAAGGAGGTCCATACAAAGGATGTTGAGCTTATAATAGTGGAAGGAGAAAAGGGTTATGAATGTGAATGCGCGGAAGATGTTCCTTTGCGGCTCTGATCTCTCCAGGCCTTGACCTGGGCCTCCTTCACTCTGAGCTTTTTAAGTATCCTCCGCAACTCAGTGTCTCTGACAGAAGAGAGATCCATGTCTATCCGTGCAACAACTTCCTGGGGAAGGGATATTTCCTTCCAAGGTTTCCCGCCAGTCTCTTTTAGATTTTCCAACTTACCGATCTGGAACCTTACGTCTCTGACAGAGTTGTCTCCCATAAAACCGTTGACCTTATCTATGATTATCGATTTCATGAATTGGAGCTGCTGCATCCAGACCGAGGAGTTGACCTTCAGGAACAGGATCCCGTCCTTTAGTCTGTCCGGTTGGCAATGCCTGGAGACGTTTTGTCCAACCATCTTGTCCCAGGCCTTCCATAAACCATACTCCTTGACCTTTTTGTTTACAGAAAGGGTTGAGAGGATATCGCTGATGGAGGTTATCATTTCTTACCTATCTTCCCTCCGGCCAATTGTCCGGTGAGGGCAGCCAGAACTACCAAGGGGATCGCCTTCCAGCTAAATTCAAAAGTAAGTCTCAGAAAGATGATAAAGGGAATGGGGATGTGTATATACAGGAACCATGGGATGGAGTATTTCCTGGACCTTTCCCTGAAATACCCGAAGGGTAAGTTTAATAAAATCGTGAAGATCAATAATGCCAAAAGAGTTACTGATGATTTCATGTCCCTAAGATAACAATAACAGTCGGTTATTGTCAAATAGAATGATAATCTGAGGAGCCGTAGCTGATGGTAGACCCCCCCTTGATTTGACAAACGTAAATGAGGTGTTATATTCATTATTATTAAAGGGAGAGGTAAGGTATAGCTGTTGCCTGTTAATGCAAGTGAGGTTGAGATGAAAAAGACAGAGTTACTAAAGAAGACGAGACAGGAACTGATGGAGATAGCCAGGGAGAAGGGGCTTGCAGGGAGAAGCAAGATGAAGAAGGAGGAACTCGTTTCCTCTCTTTCCAGCCTTCTGAAGGATAAGCCCCCGGCTAAGAAGAAGCAGGAAAAGGCCAGGGTCGCTCCCAGGAAGAAGGAAAAGGCTGCTGCAGCACCAACACCTGCCGGCAAGGCAGAGACATGGCAGGAGAAGGTAGAGGACACGAAGTTTTATCTGGGAGCTGAGGAAAAGGGATTTGTCACGGAAGAGGAGTTGCCGGTCGGGTATGGTGATAACAAGGTCGTCCTTATGGTCAGAGACCCTCATTGGGCTTATGTATACTGGGAGATAAACAGCCGGAAGATTGCGGAAGCGAAGAGGAAGCTCAGCTCCGCCTTTGATGAGTCAAGGCTGATTCTGCGGATATATGATATAACAGGGATAGATTTTGACGGGGGAAATGCCCATTCCTTTTTTGATATAGAGATACCCAATGTCCTGGGAAACTGGTATGTGCCCCTGGGCAGGCCCAACAGGACCTTTTGCATAGATATAGGGTATAAAGAAACAGGGGGAGGGTTATTGGTCCTTTCCCGTTCAAATCAAGTAACTTCTCCCAGAGATACCTTTTCCGAGGTACTGGATGAAGAATGGATGAGTACGGAAGATGAGTACCAAAGGATTTATGCCAGACCTGGAGCGCTTGGAGCAGCCGGTACATCAGCCGAACTGGTCGAGATAGTGAAGAAGCGCATCGAGAGGGGGACATCTTCCGGCGGAGTGAGGGAGCTTAAGCCAAAAGAGACGCCCCGCAAGCATTAATAACAGCATCTACCTTCCACCTAAATCCTGCAATTGGCCGTAGATGCACGCGGATAACCAAAAGTAGGCGCTTCTAAGCGACGCAGATCTTTTATGGATAAGGATTAGAGGATTAAAGCTTACCCCCTTAATCCTTCACTCCCTAAATCCTTTTCCCCATTAATCCCTTAATCCATTAATCCATTACTCCTTTAATCCTTCATGAATCTGTGTTAATCTGTGGCTAAATGCATTTTTTAGGTTCCAAATCAAGCTTCCCAAGATAAGTATAAAAAGGAGCAACACCCTGTGGAAAAAGGTTACCTGGCGCTGGTACTTCACGCCCATCTCCCGTTCGTGAAGCACCCGGAGTACGATAACTTTTTAGAAGAGAACTGGCTTTACGAGGCGATCACAGAGACCTATATACCTCTTATTGACGTATATGAAGGCCTGGTGAGGGACGGTGTGGACTTCAGGATCACGATGTCTTTAACTCCCACTCTGATAGCCATGCTCGTTGATCCTTTGCTTCAGCAAAGATATGTCAGGCATATAGAAAAGCTGATTGAACTTAGCGAGAAGGAGGTAAGAAGGACAAGGCATCAGCCTGAGTTTAACCGCACTGCCCTAATGTACAGGGATAAGTTCATTTCAGCCCGTCATACATTCGTTGACAAATACGGCATGAATCTCATAAGGGCGTTCAGGGGTTTCCAGGATATTGGTAAGCTGGAGATAATAACCTGCGGCGCCACCCACGGCTTTCTTCCCTTAATGGAGGCGGTCCCCAAGGCTGCGAGGGCCCAGATACTTATTGCTGCTGAAGATTATAAAAGGAACTTTGGCAGGGCTCCCAGAGGCATCTGGTTGCCAGAGTGCGGGTATTATCCAGGTCTTGACCAATACATCAAGGAGGCAGGGATAAGGTATTTCTTTGCCGATGCCCACGGCGTCCTATATGCCTCGCCAAGGCCGAAGTACGGGGTCTTTGCCCCGATATACTGCAAGTCAGGGGTTGCGGTGTTCGGGAGGGATCAGGAGTCTTCAAAACAGGTCTGGAGTTCCGAGGAAGGGTATCCAGGAGACTACGACTACAGGGAGTTTTACAGGGACATAGGATTTGACCTTGATCTTAATTATATATCTCCTTATATCCACAGTGACGGTATAAGGATAAACACCGGGATGAAGTATTACAGGATTACAGGGGAGGGGTTTGGGCATAAGGAGCCTTATGACCACAGGAGGGCCATGGAGAAGGCTGCAGAGCATGCAGGGAACTTCATGTTTAACAGGGAAAAGCAGGCAGAGCACCTTTCCGATGTCATGGGTGGGAAAAGGCCGATAATCATCTCACCTTACGATGCCGAGCTGTTCGGCCACTGGTGGTATGAGGGACCGGACTTCATAAACTTCCTTGCCAGGAAGATATATTACGACCAGAAGACCATAAGGATGATAACCCCTTCAGAGTATCTGGAGATGTATCCTGTTAACCAGGTGTCGACACCTTCCCTTTCAAGCTGGGGGTACAAGGGTTATGCCGAGGTATGGCTGGAAGGTTCCAACGACTGGATTTACAGGCACCTCCATAAGGCTGCGGAGAGGATGACGGAGTTGGCAGGGAGATTCCCAGATGCGGAAGGGGTCCTTGAAAGGGCCTTAAATCAGGCAGCGAGGGAGCTCCTGTTCCTGCAGTCCAGCGACTGGGCCTTTATTATGAAGACGGGGACAATGGTGGAATACGCTGTGAAGAGGACAAAGGGCCATATCCACCGCTTCAACAGGCTCTATGAAGAGATAATTGAGAACAGGATAGATGAAGGGTATCTGAAGGAACTTGAGGGGAAGGATAACATATTCCAGGGGATGGATTATAGGATATATATGTAGGGGCAGGTTATCCTGCCCCTACAAGGTAGAAACTACTTCTGGAGATTACCTTTCAGGTACTCCACGAGCTCATGTATCTCATCAGGTGTCAAAGCCTTCTGAGGAGGCATTGGAGATGGGAACTCCTTGTACTTCTTGGCTGCGCCGCTTCTTCCATCCTTTATGGTGGCAGAGATATCAGCGTCTGAGCCTTTAACAATAAACTCATTTCCCTTGAGGGCTGGCCCCAGAGCCTTCTTACCCTCACCCTTGGCACCGTGACAGGCAGTACATGTCTTCCATATTTCTTCTGTTGTCTTTGCCATGGCGGATGTTGCGCCAAGCAGCGATAATACACTAACTGCAACAACTAACTTCTTCATCCTTGTTCACCCCCTTTTTTTTTATGATTTAAACCCCAGAATCAACCTTCTCAGCCTAATATATCGACTTCAAATCCCTATGTCAAGCCATTAGTATAGATTAGGAAGTAAAAGTTTTTTACAAAAGCATCTTATGATAAAAATCTTAGCGTGTAGATAAAAAATTGCTTGACATATAAAATGCAGTTTGGTATAAACTCTTTTCTTGCGCATTTCGCCTTACTTGAAAAGAGGAAGGCAAATAAAAAAATAAGAGCAAAGAAAAAAAGGTTGACAGAAAAAAACGCGTGTGATATAAAGTCTTCTTTCGCTGAAACAAAGATCGGCACTTGACAAGAGTCGGTTGTTGGGTTATAAAAATAGTAGAAGTATTTCTGAAAATTGGTCTTTGAAAACTAAATAGTAGTGTTATTGAGTTGGGTCTTTCGATTTTTTGTTTTAAAGAGCAGACAGCTCGCAGTTTTATGAGTTTAACTGGAGAGTTTGATCCTGGCTCAGAACGAACGCTGGCGGCGTGCTTAACACATGCAAGTCGAACGGATTCATATCAGTAGTAATACTGGTATGAGTTAGTGGCGCACGGGTGAGTAACGCGTGGGTAACCTGCCCTCGAATTTGGGATAACTTGCCGAAAGGTGGGCTAATACCGAATAAGACCACTTCTCCTCGGAGGAGCGGTAAAAGGTGGCGCAAGCTGCCGTTTGAGGATGGGCCCGCGTCCGATTAGCTAGTTGGTAGGGTAATGGCCTACCAAGGCTGTGATCGGTAGCTGGTCTAAGAGGATGATCAGCCACACTGGAACTGAGACACGGTCCAGACTCCTACGGGAGGCAGCAGTGGGGAATTTTGCGCAATGGGCGAAAGCCTGACGCAGCAACGCCGCGTGGGTGATGAAGGCTTTCGGGTCGTAAAGCCCTGTCGGATGGAAAGAAACGGCTGGATGCTAATACCATTCAGCCTTGACGGTACCATCAAAGGAAGTCACGGCTAACTCTGTGCCAGCAGCCGCGGTAATACAGAGGTGACAAGCGTTGTTCGGAATTATTGGGCGTAAAGCGCGTGTAGGCGGTTTGTTAAGTCAGATGTGAAAGCCCAGGGCTTAACCCTGGAAGTGCATTTGATACTGGCGAACTTGAGTACGGGAGAGGGTAGTGGAATTCCGAGTGTAGAGGTGAAATTCGTAGATATTCGGAGGAACACCGGTGGCGAAGGCGGCTACCTGGACCGATACTGACGCTGAGACGCGAAAGCGTGGGGAGCAAACAGGATTAGATACCCTGGTAGTCCACGCCGTAAACGATGGGTACTAGGTGTTGTGGGTATTGACCCCTACAGTGCCG
Source organism: Deltaproteobacteria bacterium (assembly GCA_030646755.1). Lineage (GTDB taxonomy): Bacteria > Desulfobacterota > JAENJC01 > JAENJC01 > JAENJC01 > JAUSKU01. The sequence continues at coordinate 31 of JAUSKU010000055.1, read as the reverse complement.
CAGCTAACGCATTAAGTACCCCGCCTGGGGA